>JAUHYN010000013.1 GCA_030426505.1 bacterium
AAGCGCAAGACGGCTCGGCCAAGTGGCTCAACGGCGGCGGCCGGAAGATCGGGAGCGGCTGGCAGCGATTCTCGACCGTGTTCGGCGGCTGGCAGGGGAAGATCTACGCGATCGAGCCCGACGGCGACCTCTACTTCTACCAGGACCAGGCGCAGGACGGCCGAGCCCAGTGGCTCAACGGGGGCGGGAAGAAGATCGGCACGGGCTGGAACCGGTACCGCAAGGTGTTCGGCGGCTGGGACGGGAAGATCTACGCGATCACCGGCAACGGCGACCTCCACTTCTACCGAGACCAAGCGCAGGACGGCACGGCGGACTGGCTCCACGAGACCGGTCGCAAGATCGGAGGCGGGTGGCACATCTTCGGCGAGGTCTTCGGGGGCGCCGACGGGAAGATCTACGCGATCACGTGAAGGGCCGCGCTCGCTAAGCGTCGTACGCCCCGAACACGAACGTCACGTTCTTCATCCGCTCCGGGTTCCGCAGCAGGAACAGCAGCTCGTCGCGCGTGTGGCGGGAGCGGTTCAGGTGGGGCGGGACGAGGAAGACGATCGGCTCGTCGAGCGTGGTGATCGTGTCCATGAACGTGGTCGTCCGCGCGCGGTAGTCCATCGGGTCGTTCTGCTTGGGGAAGCCGAGCAACACGCGGTCGTAGCCGTAGGCCCAGTGGCGGAGGTTCGTCTCGGTCGAGAAGCGCAGGTTCGCGTGGTCGCCCGTGTGGGCGAGGCCGAGGACGAAGCCCGCGAAGCCGTCGGCGCCGACGCCGTCGGTCGCGGTCGGATCGTGCGCGGCCAGGAAGTCCTCGACCGTCACGAGCCCCTTCGCGTGGTGCTCGAGCACGCTGACCTGCTCGGGCGACAGATCGGAGCGGGCGATCTCTTTCGCGAGGTCCGTCCCGGTGGGCGGCGCGTAGCGTGCGTCGCGGACCGCGCCGCAGTCCTCGAGCATCTTCCGCTGCTTCGCGATGTCGCGCGGCGGCTTGTCCGCCCACTTCTCGCGATCCCAGGGGCGCGCCGCGATCCACGACTCGAGCGCCTCCGTCGTCGCGCCCATCCGACGCGCGACGGCGGCGATCACCTTCGGCTCGAGGTCGATGTACTTGCCGAGCCCCGCGCGGAGCTGCTCTGGCGTCCACGTCAACGCGAACGCGCGCGACGACTCGCGGCTGATGATCGCGAACGCGACGTCCGGCTCGAAACCCCGGTGAAAGTGCGTCTCGCCGACGAGCAGGTCGAGCACCGAGACCTTCGGCGGGCCTTCGAGCGCGAGCGGCGCGGCGCGCCAGTCGGCCGTGGGGAGCGGGCGCTCGGGGGTGCGCGTGGGCGTGCGCGGCGCGGTCGGCTCACGGCCCTCGGGGATCGAGGGCGCTGCGCGATCGCCGACGCGGAGGGGAGCCACGCTCAGGTGTTCGGCGCGGCGGGCCTGATCAGTGCTGGCATCCCACGATCGCCGCTGACGAGGCGCTCCAATTCTTCTTTCGCAGGCGATGGCCGGAAAGCAGGTGTTGGCGCCAGCGAAGACGCGTACACGTTGTTCCGTGTCTGCGCGTAGCCTGGTGCCTCGATCGCCTGATGATTGAACAAGGAGATGGGGAGGTCAGGAGATTTTGGATGGGGTTGGTTGCCTGTCGCCTCGCAGCAGGTGAGGAGCGAGCGCTGCGGTCCGCACGGAGCGTCCTTCAAGAAGACCTCCTGATCTCTTTTCTCCTTGTTCAATTCTTCTGTCGCAGTCGATGGCCGGAAAGCAGGTGTTGGCGCCAGCGAAGACGCGTACACGTTGTTCCGTGTCTGCTCGTAGCCCGGTGCCTCGCGCTAACGTCACGCGCGCGCGAGGACGAGCTTGCCGATCGACTTGCCGCTCTCGATCGCGGCGTGGGCCTCGCGGAGCGCGGCCGCGTCGATGCGATCGATGCGCCGCTGCGTGGTGGGGACCACGACGCGGTCGTCCACCAGGCGGGAGACCTCGTCGAGGATGCGGTGCTGCGCGTCGAGGTCGGCGGTGCCGTACAGCGAGCGCGTGAACATCAGCTCCCAGGACACCGTCACGCTCTTGCGCTTGAACGGGACGATGTCGAACGCCTTCGGGTCGTCGATGAGCGCGATGCGGCCCTGCGGCGCGATCGCCTCGACGAGCGCGGCGTGGTGGCGGTCGCTCGCGGTGAGGCCCGCGATCCACTCGGCGTGTTCGATCCCGAGCGCGCGGAGCCCCTCGTGCAGCGGCTCGTGGTGGTCGATGACGTGGTGGGCGCCCATCCGCTCGGCCCACGCCTTCGTCTCGGGGCGCGAGGCGGTGGCCACCACGCGCAGCTTCGTGAGGCGCCGCGCGAGCTGCACGAGGATCGAGCCGACCCCGCCCGCGCCGTTCACGACGAGGAGCGTCTGCTCGGCGTCACTCGGGACACGGAGGCGGTCGAAGAGGATCTCCCAAGCGGTGAGCGAGGTGAGCGGCAGCGACGCTGCGTTCGCGAAGTCGAGGCGACGCGGCTTTCGACCGACGACGCGCTCGTCGACGACCTGCAACTCCGCGTTCGATCCGGAGCGATCGATTGCGCCCGCGTAGAAGACCTCGTCGCCTGGCGTGAAGTGCTCGACGGCGTCGCCCACCGCTTCGACCACGCCCGCGGCGTCGAACCCGAGGACACGCGGGTGCCCCTCGGGCGGCTGAGCCGCCGCGCGCACCTTCACGTCGACCGGGTTCACGGACACCGCGTGGACGCGCACGAGGAGATCGCGCGGGCCCGGAGCGGGGTCGGACAGCTCGAGGTCCACGAGCGCTTCGGGGTGATCGATGGGGTGGGGTGCGGTGAAGCCGACGGCCTTCATGACCGCCAACCTACGAGCGCCGCGCGGCGAGGACAATGCGCGCCGACGACGAGGACTGATGACTCGGATTCATCAATCCCGCCGGGTCACTCACACGGCGGGCACACCGTCTCGGGGCTCGTGATGCACAGGCACGTCGCCGCGTCCGGGCGGGTCGCCACGACGACCGCGGTCGTCGCCGCGCCGACGACCACCGCGCCGACCGCGACCCAGAACCACGGCTTCTCCACCAGCGTGGGCTCGACCTCGACCGGCTGCATCACGAGGTCCACCCGCGTGGTCTCGCCCTCGGCGATGACGACCTCGCGCGTGACCGGTTCGTGGCCGCCGAGCGTCACCGTGAGGCGGTACGTGCCGGGCGCTGCGCGGAAGGTCGATTGGCCGGCTTCGCTCCGCTCGAGATCCGCGCCCACCAGCGCGATGGTGGCGCCCGCGGGGACGACCGCGATCGACGCTCCGCCCACGCGCTCGAAGCCCGCTTCGTCGAGGAGCGCGGCCGCGCGCGACGGGAGCTCTTCGACCACCGTTCGCCTCGGCGCCGGCTCGAACACCGCCGTCTGTCGCGGCTGCCCGCCCACGCCCTCGATCAACGTCAGCGTCACGAGCGGCGGATCGATCGCGTAGCTCGCGATCACGTTGAGCAGCAGATCGATCCGGTTCGACTGCATCGTCCGCGCGATGCACTCCGGCTCGGCGCCGCACTCACGGAGCGCGCGCGCGACCGGCGCGGCGCCCTCCAGGAACAACACGTTGTACGGAACCGCCTCCAGCCCGCGGCGCCACTGGATCGCGTCCTTCGTCGCGTCGAACAGGGCCTGCGTCGAGGGCGCCCGGTCGGACTCGCCGACCACCGTGGGCAGGATCGCGATCGACAGCGCGCGCCCGTCGGCCGGCGCGCCGACCGCGAGCGCGGCCATGAACAGCGCGACGCTCAAGGGGCGCGCTTCTCCAGCGCGACGATCGAGCGCTCCAACCGACGCCGGTCCTCGGCCGGCACCTCCTTGCGCTGCATCTCCATCAACACCTTCGTCACCAACCGCGCGACCTCCGGATCGCTCGGGTTCCTCCGCTGGAGATCGCGCGCGCGCGAGGAGAGCGCCGCCATCGTGGGCGCCGGCTCCTCCGTCGGCTCGACCGGAGCGGGCGGCGGGGCCTCGACCGACCGCGGCTTCCTCGGGCGCCGCACCGGCGGCGGCGCGACCTCGTGCGCCTCCGTCTCGGGCGCCTCTTCCACGCGCTTCTGCGGCGTCGCGATCACGGTGATCTTCGGCGGCGTCGCCGAGGCGGCGGTGGGCGTCGTGGTCACGGCCTCCACCGGCGACGACGAGCGCGTGAGGAACAACGCGCCAACCGCGCCCGCGAGCAGCATCAGGAACATCAGCGCGACGACCATCTGCATCGGCACGCCGCGCGAAGGCGCGCTCACGTTCGATATCCCGGAGTACGCCGCGTACGGCGTGGGCGTCGCGACGTCCGACATCGCCGCGACCGTCGGCTCGACGGGAGCCGCCGAGACGCCCTCGCGCACCGCGAACACCTGCACGCCCTCGGTCGCCTCGATCCCGGGCGAAGACGCCACGCGCGACAGCAGCTGCGTGACCTCCGTCTTCGACTCGCCGAGCTCGCCCCACAACAGGTCGCTGACGATCGTCGCCGCCGCGCCCTGTTCGCGGTCTTCCGGGATCGCGGACCGCACCGCCGCCGCGAAAGCGTTCGCGTCCGCGAAGCGCTGCTCTGGATCGGGGTGGAGCGCCTGCGCGAGGATCGCGTCGAGCTCCGGCGGGACGTCGTCGCGCAGCGTGGACGGCGCGATGAACTGCGGCCGGCTCTGCGCGCGCAGCATCAGCGGGAGCGCGCCGCGCTTGATGTAGTAGCGCTGCGTGAGGAGCTCCCAGAGCACGATGCCCATCGCGTACAGGTCCGCGCGGCGATCCACGTCGCCCGCGATGACCTGCTCGGGCGCCATGTACCCGGGCGAGCCCATCACCACGCCGGTCCCGGTCTTCCAGTCCTGCACCGTGGACTTGCCCAGCCCGAGATCGATCAAGCGCGTCACGCCGTCCTCGCCGAGCATCAGGTTCTTCGGCGCGATGTCCCGGTGGACGATGTGCAGGACTTGGCCCGTCTCGGGGTGGACGGCGTCGTGCAATGCCGCGAGCCCGGTGAGCGCGCCGCACACGATGTCGCCGATCGCGGGGAGGGTGGGGCGCCGGCCGCTCTTCTCGAGGTCCGACGCGATGCGGGAGATCGTCCAGCCCGGGACGTACTCCATCGCGATGTAGAAGGTCTCCCCGACGCGCCCCACGTCGTAGGCCTTCGCGACGTGCGGCGTGTCGACCGCCACCGCGATGTCCGCCTCGTGCTGGAAGCGTTTGACGAAGTTCTCCTGCTGCGCGAGCTGCGCGTGCAGGCGCTTGATGACGACCGGGCTCGGGAGGTTCGAGTCGCGGTCCGCGGGCCGCGCGAGGTGGACGTCCCCCGTGCCGCCGGAACCCAGCGACTTCAACAGGACGTAGCGCCCGAACACCCGCGGGAGATCCGCCACGCCGGGGAGTCTACACCGAACGTCGCGGTCACGTATCCAATCGAGCGATCATCTCGGTCGTGCTGTGGTCCTTGGGATCGCCACAAATCGCCACGCGCCCCCCGTACCCCTCGACCACGTGACGCTCCGGCACCGTCTCGGCCGTATAGTCCGTACCTTTTGCGTGGACGTCCGGGCGGAGGCGCGACAGCACCGTCACCACGTCCGGTTCGTCGAAGACGATCACGTGGTCCACGCACGCGAGCCCGGCCACGATCTCGGCGCGCTCGCCCTCGGGGACGATCGGCCTCGAAGGCCCCTTGTACGCGCGCGTCGAGCGGTCGCTGTTGATCGCGACGACCAGGACGTCGGCCTCGAGCGCCGCCGCCTCCAGGTACCTCAGGTGCCCCACGTGGAAGAGATCGAACACGCCGTTCGCGACCGCGATCGTCCCCGCGGGGCGCGCCTCGACCAGCGCGTCGAGCGTCGTCCGCTTCGTGGCCGTCGCGACCTTCACCCGATCTCCCTCAACAACACTTCGGGCGAGCAGGTCGCCGCGCCCATCACGCGCACGACTTCGGACGCCGCGATGTTCGCGAGCCGCGCGGCGTCGACCACGTCCGCGCCCGCGAGGAGCCCGAGCGTGAACGCCGCCGTCACGGTGTCGCCGGCGCCGGTGACGTCGACCGCCTCGTGCCCGCCGTGCGCGGGGAGCATCACGGTCTCGCGACCCTTCGCCGCGACGGCCATGCCCTCGCTCCCGCGCGTGAGGAGCGCGTAGTCGAGCGACAGCTCCGAGACCAGGCGCTCGGCCGCGACGCGCGCGTCCTCCGCGGACTTCAACGTGAGCGAGAAGGTCTCCTCGACCTCGGGCTCGTTGGGCGTCACCGCCGACACGCCCGAGAACCGGCCGAGCGCGTAGCGGCTGTCGACCACCACGAGCTTGCCCGCCGCCCGCGCGCGCGCGGCGAGATCCACGTAGACGTCGGTGAGGCTCTCGTCGCCGTAGTCGGAGACGACGAGGGCGTCGAGGTCGTCGAACGCGTCGACGACGGCGGCGACGAGGCGCGCCTTCTCTTCGTCGTCGATCGGGCGGTCGTTCTCGCGATCGATCCGCAGCATCTGTTGTTTGCGCGTGTGCAGCCCGCCCGCGAGGACGCGCGTCTTCGTGATCGTGTGGCCGGTCGTGCGGTGGACGAGGCGGCTCGCGTCCACGTGCGCCGACTCGGCGAGTGCGGCGAGCTCGTGCCCGGCCTCGTCCGGGCCGACGAGCCCGATCAGCGTGGTCTTCGCCCCGAGCGCCGCGAAGTTGTGGGCGGTGTTCGCGGCCCCGCCGAGGAAGCTCGCGCGCGCGTCTTCCTTGACGATCAGTACGGGGGCCTCGCGAGAGATCCGGTGCGTCGAGCCGTACAGATAGACGTCGAGCACCGGGTCTCCGAGGACGGCGACCCGCTGGCCGGACATTCGCTCGACGACCGCGCGCATCGGCGGCGACGCCACCACAGCCGGGGTCGGAAGGAAAGCTGAACTCACGTATGCTGCGCACCGTGGTGGGCGGACGCATCCTCGTCGTCGACGACGACGACGCGCTCGTCGACCTGGTGCAGATGGCCTTCGCGGACGCCGGTTTCGAGGTCGACGTCGCCCGCGACGGGCGCGCGGGCCTCGAAGCCCACGCGCGCACGAACCCCGACCTCGTGCTGCTCGACGTGATGATGCCCGAGGTCGACGGCTTCGAGGTGTGCCGGCGCCTCCGCGCGACGAGCCGGACGCCGGTCGTCATGCTCACGTCGCGCGACGACGAGGTCGACAAGATCGTCGGTCTGGAGATCGGCGCCGACGACTACGTCACCAAGCCGTTCTCCGTCCGCGAGCTCGTCGCGCGCGTGCGCGCGGTGCTCCGCCGCGTCCACGAGGCGCCGGCCTCGAGCGAGGTCGCGGAGGCGGGCGTCGTGCGCGTCGACCGATCGACTCGCCACGCCCACGCGGGTGGGCAGGTCCTCTCGCTCACCGCGACGGAGTTCGAGCTGCTGTTCGCGCTGGTCGCCGCGCCCGGCCGCGCGTTCTCGCGTGATGACCTGATCGACGCCGTATACGGCGTGGACATCGTCGTCGCCCACCGCACGATCGACACGTTCGTGAAGCGCCTGCGGAAGAAGATCCGCGACGCCGCGGACGGCGCCGATCCGATCGAGACGGTCCGCAGTGTCGGCTATCGGTTCCGTCCGTAGGCTCTTCCGCTTCCGGGTCGCCACGCGGATCGTCGTCGCGTGCCTCGTGCTCGTCAGCGCGCCCGTCGTCGTCGCGTGGATGATGGGCGGGTACGACCGCCGCGAGCTGATCGAGACGGAGGCCGACCTCGTCGCGATCCCCGCGGACGAAGACGCGCCGATCGATGCCCTCGCCGAGCGCCACGCCGTGTACCTCAGGCGCTACGACGCACGCGGTGTCGAGGTCGCCGCCTCCAAACCGCGGTGGGGCGACGGCCGCGTGAGCCGCGTGCCGCTGTGGGCGTGGTTCGCCGACGTGTTCTTCGGCCCCGAAGGCCCCCCCGACGTGGTCGCGTTCGACGCGACGCTGCGCCCGGTCCTCGAGCGCCCCGAGGTCCGGACCGCCCTCGAGGAACGCCGCGCCACGGTCGAGTGGCGCATCCACCCGAGCGGGAGCGCGTACATCCTGTTCCGGGCGATCCCGCTCGACGACGGCGGCTGCTTGTACGCCGCGCGCCTGTCGCGCCGCAGCGTGCGCGCGCTCTACGACCTGAGGTTTCAGCTCCTGAAGCTGACGCTCGCGCTCGCGGTCGGCGCGTTGGTCATGGGCGCCTGGCTCGCGTTCACGGTGGTCGGACCGTTGATGAAGCTGCAGCGCCGCGTGCGCACCAACCTCGCGGCCGGGACGGCCGAACCGATCGCGCTCACCCGCCGCGACGAGATCGGGCAGCTCTCGCGCGACTTCGATCGCCTCACGCGCCGGCTCTCCTCGCAGCTCGAACAGTCCGCGCACGTGGCCGCGGACTTCGCGCACGATCTGAAGAACCCGATCGCCGCGGTGCAGGCCGCCGCCGAGCTGCTCGAGGCCGACGCCGCGCTGACCGACGAGCGCCGCGCGCGCCTCGCGACGTCGGCGCGCCTCGCCGCCGATCACATGCACCGCTCGGTCGACGCGATGCTCGCGCTCGCGCGCCTCGACGAGGGCCTCGAGAAGGAGCCCCGCACCGAAGTGGATCTCGCGGCCGTCGTGCGGTCGGTCGCCGCGCGGTTCGAGGCCGACGGGCGGTACGAGGGGGTCGCGCTCGACGTCGCCGCGCCGGACGCGCTCCCGCTGTTCGGGAACGACGCGCGCCTAACCGACCTCGTCCAGAACCTCGTCGACAACGCCGCAGTCTTTGCCCGCTCGAAGGTCCAGGTGACGCTCGAAGAGGACGAGACGCGCGCCGTCCTCACCGTCGCCGACGACGGGCCCGGGGTCCCGGAGGGCAACCGCGACAAGGTGTTCCTCCGGTTCTTCTCGTCGCGGCCCGGTGACCGCCCGCGCGGGAGCGGCCTCGGGCTCGCGATCGTCGCGGCGGTCGCGCGCGCGCACGGCGGCGGCGTGGAGCTGTTGCCGGAGCAACCTTTGGGCGGCGCGGCGTTCCGGGTGGTGCTCGCGCCCCGAACGGGGTGACGCCGAACCCTCGCCGACCGACGCCGGACACTCTCGACCGCGGAATGAAGTCGTGATGGAACCTGTTGGCGTCGGCTGAGGCGAGATCCCGAGGGGCGCCGCGCTCGAGACTCGGGCCGGGGGATCACGCGTCGATCGAACAACGAGGAAGTCGTGCCCCGAAATCGCTCCGTACTCTTTCGAACCCCTGCGCTCATGCTGCTCGCCGCGACGGCGTGTGAGGCGCCCGCCGCCGAGAAGAAGGCCGCGCCCGCGCGACCGCCGGCGCGCGTCGTCCTGGCCGAGGTCGAGTCCGGCTCGATCCAGGATCGTTGGCGCTTCCTCGGCGACGTCCGCCCCGCGGCGCGTGCGAGCCTCGCGTCCGGCGCGAGCGGCGCGGTGACGAAGGTGCGTGCGCGCGAGGGCGACCGCGTCACGAAGGGGCGCCTCCTCGTCGAAGTGGATCCTGCGCTCGCGGCGGCACGCGTCGGTGTCGTCGCCGCGGCGGAGAAGGCCGGGCAGGAGGCCCTCGAACAGGCGCACCGCGAGCTGAAGCGCCTCGAGTCGCTGAAGGAGAACGTGGTCGCCGCCATCGAGCTCGAACGCGCGAAGTCGAAGGCCCGCGAACTCACTTCGCGGCAGACCGGCCTCGAGGCGCAGCTCGCCGAGGCGCGCGCGCAACTCGCCTTGCACCGGGTGGACGCGCCGTTCGACGGCGTGGTCGCGCGGCGCATCGCGGACGTCGGCGACTGGGTGCGGCCGGGCGACGCCCTGATGGAGCTGGTCTCCACCGACAAGGTCGAGGTGCTGGTCGACGCCGCGCGCGAGCTGTTCGGGCGTGTGGCCGTGGGTGACGCGGTGAGGATCATGTCGACGCCGCCGATCGACGGTGAGGTCCTCGGCGTCGTGCCCGCGTTGTCACCGCAGTCGCGGACGATGCGCGTGCGCGTCGGCGCGAAGGGCGGCGACGCGGCGTTGCTCCCCGGCGCGGCGGTCGAGGTCGAGTTCGAGGTGTCGCTCCAGGGCGACGGCTTCGTCGTCCCGGAGGACGCGTTGCTCCCGTCGCCGACGAACACCCGAATCGTGCGGGTCGTCGACGGCAAGGCGGAGCCGCTGGTCGTCGAGGTGATCGCGAAGGCCGACGGCAAAGCGCTCGTGCGCGGCGAAGGCCTGGCGGCGAAGGACAAGATCGTGGTGCGCGGGAACGAGCGCCTGCGGCCCGGTCAGGAAGTCCAACCGTGAGCCCGGGCTCGGGTCCGATCGCCACCGCCGTCGCCCGCCCCGTGACGGTGCTGGTGGGCGTGGTGCTCACGGTGATGTTCGGCGTCCTCGCGATCATGCGGCTGCCGATTCAGCTCACGCCGGACATCGCGGTCCCCACGCTGACGGTCACGACGATCTGGCCGGGCGCGGCGCCGACCGAGATCGAGTCCGAGATCCTCGAGGAGCAGGAAGAGGCGCTGAAGAGCCTCTCGGGTCTCGTGCGGATGGAGTCCGAGGCGCGCCTCGAGACGGGCTCGGTCACGTTGGAGCTGGAGGTCGGCACGCCGGTCGAGGAGGCGCTCGTCCGCGTGACGAACCTGTTGTCCCAGGTCCCGCAGTACCCGCAGAACGCGCGGCAGCCGGTCATCTCGGCGTCGAACACTTCGGGGCCGCCGCTCGCGGTCATCACGATTACTTCGCAGGCGGCGGGCGATGTCACGCAGTACCGGACGTGGGTCGAGCAGCGCATCCAGCCGCTCTTCGAGCGCGTCCCGGGCGTGGCGCGCGTGCTCCTGATCGGCGGGCGGGACCGCGAGATGGAGGTGGCGTTCGACGAGTCCGCGCTCGCAGCGCGCAACCTCACGATCGGCGCGGTGGCGGCGCGGCTGAGGGGCGAGCTGGTCGACGTCTCGGGCGGTGACGTCACGGTCGGCAAGCGGCGCTACCTGGTGCGCACGCCGCTGTCGCCGGAGGGCCCGGAAGATCTCTCGAACACCGTGCTCGCGGTGGTGGACGGTACGCCGGTGCGGCTCTCGGACGTCGCGACGGTGCGGCTCGGCTTGCGCAAGCCGCAGGCGCACGTGTTCTCGGACGACTCGCCGTCGATGGTGTTCCTCCTGTTCCGCGAGGCGGGGACGAACGTCCTGGAGGTCACGCGCGAGGTCAAGGGCATCACGGAGAGCCTGCAGGAGAGCACGATGGCGCCGCGCGGGCTGATGCTCACGGTGGTGTCGGATCAGACCGGCTACATCGAGGCCGCGCTGGATCTCGTGCGGCAGAACCTGTTCGTCGGTGGGTTGCTCGCGGTGATCGTGTTGCTGGTGTTCCTACGGAGCGTGCGCTCGTCGGCGGTGGTCGCGGTCGCGATCCCGGTGTGTACGCTCGGGACGGCGCTCGGCATGTCACTCCTCGGGCGAACGATCAACGTGGTGTCGTTGGCGGGGATGGCGTTCGCGGTCGGCATGGTCGTCGACAACGCGATCGTGGTGCTCGAGAACATCGACACCGTTCAGAAGGAGCGCGGCACGATCCGCGACGCCGCGATCATCGCGACGCGCGAAGTGTGGGGCGCGATCGTCGCGTCGACCCTCACTACGGCCGTCGTCTTCGTCCCGATTATCACGTGGCAGGACGAGGTCGGTGAGATCCTCCGCGACATCGCGGTCGCGATCTCGACCGCCGTCATCGTGTCCCTCGTGGTCTCCGTGCTCGTGATCCCGAGCTTCGCGCGCGTGTTGCTCGAGGGCCGCGAGGGCAAGTCGTTCGGTCTCGGCGCGCTCGAGGACTGGGGCGTGTGGTTCCGCGATCGCACCGGCGCCGTGGTGGCGACGCTCGCGCGATCGTGGTGGCGCTCGTTCGCGGTGATGACGCTCGCGCTCGTGGTCGCGGGCGGCGCGACGATCGGGCTCCTCCCCTCGATGGAGTACCTGCCGACCGGCAACCGCGCGTTCGCGTTCGGTATCCTCGTGCCGCCGCCCGGCTACTCGGTGGAGGAGATGCGCACGATCGGCGAGCGCATCCAGACCGAGGTCGCGAAGCACATCGAGAAGGAGGTCGATGGCGTCCCGGCGGTGAGCCGCTCGTTCTACGTCGGTCGCCCGGAGAACGCGCTGATGGGCGCGGGCGTGGTGGACGAGGCGCGCACAGGTGAGTTCGTCACGTGGTACCGCGGGCTGTTGTCCACGATCCCCGGCATGTTCGCGATCGCGACGCAGGCGAGCCTGTTCGGGCGGAGCATCGGCGGCGGGCGCGGCGTGGAGATCGACATCAGCGGCAACGACCTCGGCGAGTTGGTCGACACCGGCGGCGCGATCCTCGGCGCGGTGCGCGAGGCGATCCCGGGCGCGCAGGTGCGGCCCATCCCGTCGCTCGACTACGGCGCTCCCGAGTATCGCGTCCGCCCCGACCGCGCGCGCGCCGCGGAGGTCGGGTTGTCGGGCGCGGACATCGGGCTCGCGGTCGACGCGCTGATCGACGGCGCGATCATCGGCGAGTACGGGCGCGAGGGTGAGCCGAAGATCGACGTCGTGCTCACCGCGCGCGGGACGAAGGAGACGCGGGGGTTGCTCGACGTGAGCGCGCTGTCGGCGGCCCCGATCGCCACGCCGACCGGCCGCGTGGTCCCGCTCCGCGCGGTCGCGACGGTGGAGGAGGAGCTCGGTCCGACCGTCATCCGGCGCATCGAGCGGAGCCGCTCGATCACGATCGAGGTGTCGCCGCCCGACGAGGTCGCGCTCGAGGACGCGATGCGGATCATTCGCGAGGACGTCGTGGCGAAGATGCGGAGCGCCGGCGGGATCCCGGAGGGCGTGGACGTGTCACTGTCGGGGACGGCGGGGCAGCTCGAGCTCGCGAAGGTGCGGCTGTTCCAGGTGGTGTTGCTCGCGGTGATCATCAGCTTCCTGTTGATGGCTGCGCTGTTCGAAGACTTCCTCGCGCCGCTCGCGGTGATGGTGACCGTGCCGCTCGCGGCGGCGGGCGGCGTGGTGACGCTGTTGTTGGTCGACACGTTCCTCGGACAGCAGACGTTCGACATGTTGACCGCGATCGGATTCGTCATCCTGATCGGCGTCGTGGTGAACAACGCGATCCTTGTGGTGGACGGCGCGATCACGAACCTCCGCGCCAATGAGCCGCTCGACGTCGCGCTGGAGCGCGCGGTGTCGCGGCGCATCCGCCCGATCTTCATGAGCGCGTTGACCTCGATCGCGGGGCTGTCGCCGTTGGTGTTGTTCCCGGGGAGTGGCTCCGAGCTGTACCGCGGCGTCGGCGCGATCGTCCTCGGCGGGCTCGCGCTGTCCACCGTGCTGACGTTGTTCGTAGTGCCGGCGGCGTTCGTGGTGCTGTGGCGGTTCCGGGGGGTGAAGGCGTGATCCTCGGGTTGCTCATCGCGGCGCAGACCGTCTCGCTCGACACCGTCGTGGCCGAGGCGCTCGCCAAGAACGAAGACGCGGAAGCGGCGCAGCTCGTCGTCGCGCGCGCGGAGGCCTCGAAGCGCGAGGCGTGGGCGGAGCTGTTCGGCGACCTGTCGGTGTCGGGCACGTACCGCCGTCGGGCGTTCGAGATCACGCGCGACTTCGAGGACGAGAACGGCAACGTGAACCAGGTCGTGCTGAGCCGGCAGAACTCTCTGTTCGGCGTGGCGCGCGCGGAGATCACGGTGCTCGACGCGACGGCGATCTCGCGCATCTCGAAGGCGGGCGCGGACGTGGAGTCCGCGGAGGCGAGGAACGTCGAGCTGCGCCGCGCGCTCGCGTTCTCGGTCGCCGACACGTATCTGGCGGTGCTCGCGGCGGAGCGCGCGAAGGCCGCCGCCGAGCGTCGGCTCGCGCTCGCGGACGACGCGTTGGCGAACGTGAAGGCGCGCTTCGACGCCGGGCTGACCGCGAAGAGCGTGTTGAATCGTTCGAAACTGGAGCGGGCGACCGCGCAGCTCGAAGCGACGCGCGCAGACAACGCCGCTCAGCAGATGCGCCTGTCGTTGTCGTTCGTGGTCGGGCGCGCGGTGACCGGAACGCTGGAGGATCCGACGGCGGAGACGCCGGTCGGGAGCGACGCCGAGCTGCTCGCGTCGGCGCGCGACGGGCGACCGGACGTGAAGCGCTTGGAGCTCGAACTCGAAGCGCGGCGCATCGCGGGTCGCGAGCCGTGGTTCGGCTTCGTCCCCACCGTCGGCGTCGCCGCGGAGGTCACCGCGACGAACGAACCCGGCTTCACGGGTCAGGTCGTGAACTGGAGCCTCGCGGCGACCGCGCAGTGGCTGCTGTGGGACGGCGGCGTGCGCTACGCCGTGGCGCGGCGGCGCGCGGCCGACACGCGCGAGGCGGAGCTCGCGCTCGCCAAGCAGCTGCGGCAAGTGGAGCTCGAGCTGCGGCAGGCCCGGACGGATCTCGGGACCGCGATGGCCGCGGTGACACAGGCCGAGGCGCGCCTCGAAGTCGCGCGCGAGAACGCGGAAGAGGTCCGCGCGCGTTTCCAGCAGGGGCTCGCCACCGCGCTCGAGCAGGCCGATGCCGCGGTCGCGGAGTACGACGCGGCGCAGGCCCTCGCGAGCGAGCGCTTCGAGGCGAGCGCGGCGACGCTCCGGCTCACACGCGCGGTGGGCGGCTGGCCGACCGACGCGCGTTAGTACGTAGTCGTCGCCACACGACTGCCACGAAAGATCCCTGGGCCGTCCACCCGACTCCGCGCGCGCGCGGGCATCGTTCAGCAGTGATGACCCGACGCAAGTTGATCCTCGGCGGCGGCGCCGCGCTGGTCTCGGCCGCCGGCGGTACCGCGCTCTTCGCCTCCCACCGACGGCTCCGCGTGACGCGCCACGAACTGTCGTGGCGGACGACGCGCGCGCGCCGCATCGCCCACCTCACCGACGTCCACGTGGGCTGGTCCACGCCCGACGGCATCCTCGCCGCGGCGGTGGAACAAGCGCGCCGCGCGCGGCCCGACGTCGTCGTGCTCACCGGCGACTACGTCAACCACTCGCTGCTTCACCTCGACCGGCTCGAGGCGTTCGTGCGCGCGTTGCCCGGGCCGAAGATCGCCACGCTCGGCAACCACGATCACTGGACTGACGCCGCGCGGATCACCGAGGCACTGGAGTGCGCGGGCGCGCGCGTGCTCGTCAACGAGGCGGTCACGGTGGACGGCCTCTCGATCGTCGGCATCGACGACTCGGTGACGCGCCACCACGACATCGACGCCGCGTTCGCGCGCGCCGACGACGCGGACCACCTCGTCCTCACGCACTCGCCGGGCTTGGCGGATCGCATCGTCGAGCGCGGGAGCGCGCGCCTGATCCTCAGCGGCCATACCCACGGCGGCCAGATCCGCGTCCCGCTGATCACCGAGGCCGTCGCGCGGCGCAAGGGGATGCCGTACCTCTCCGGCCGCCGCGACTTCACCGACGCGATGCTCTACGTGAACGCGGGCCTCGGTCACACGCGGCGCGGGCTGCGCTACGGGCGCGGCGCCTCCGCGGAGATCGCGCTGTTCGATCTGGTCCCTACGGCGAACGCGGCGTGAGTCGCATCCTGTGGATCGCGGTCGCGGACGCGCGCGGGCACCTCATGCGGGCCCACCGTGTGCGTCGGCTCCTCGCGCCCGCGGTCGAGGTCGACATCGTCACCACCAGCGACGCCGGCGTCGCGTTCCTCGCCGCGCTCGGCACCCCCGCGTCCCGACTCGGGCGCGGCTACGCGCTCGCGTTCGACGATCGGCAACACCTCGATCACGGTCGCACCAATGCGCGCCTCTTGAGGTACCTCGGCCTCGACGCCGCGGGCGACGTCGCGCGGCTCGCGCGGTGGGCGAGCGCGTACGATCTGATCGTGAACGACGCGCTGCACCCCGCGGCGCTGATCGCGTCGTGGCTCTTCGACGCGATCGATGTCCCGATCGTCCACGTCTACGGTTCGACGTTGCTCGGTGCGGTGGAGGGCTACGGGGCCGGTCCGCTCGGCGCGGCGGTGCGCGCGATCCTGGGTCGCGCGTTCGCGCGGATCGAGTACGCCGCCGACGGAGCGGTGGGGCGGGGCGAGGGGACGTATCGGCTCCGGCCGCTCGTCGATCCTCCGCGGGAGGATCGCGCGGCGGTGCGGCGGCATTTGGGCGTCCAGGGCCGCTTGGTCGTCGCGTACCTCAACCCGCACTTCGCGGACCCGCGCATCGCCCGCGCGATCGAGGCGGCCACGCGCGACGACACGCTGTACGCCGTCTCGGAGGGCCTCGGCGATCGCCCGGGGTGGGTGCGCTACGACGACGCGCTCGCCGACAAGCTCGCGGCAGCGGACGTCGTGGTCTCGGCGCCGGGCGTCGCGACGATGACGGCCGTGAAGGCCGCCGGTGTCCCGATGGTGGCGCTCGTCTCGCGCCAGCCGGAGCAGGCGATGAACCTCGAGCGCGCGCGGGCGGCGGGGCGCTCGATCCAGATCGTCGACGTCGCGCACCCGGAGGCGATCGCAGCCGCGATCGCGGACGCGCGCTCCGAACCGGCGGCGGAGTCCATCGAAGCGATCCGCCGTGACTGGGAACTCACGCTTCACCACCTGATCGAAGAAAGGACGAACCGATGCAGAACACGACGCGCGTGGCGCTGGTCCTCGAGACCCACAACCTCCGAGGCGGCGACGCCGACGAAGCGAGGATCGTCGCTTCACTCGAGCGCCTCCTCGCTCACCTCGCGAGCCAGACCTACGATCTGACGCGGCTCGCGCAGCTCGTCGTCACGCACGACGGTCCGCTCGCGTCGCACGGCGGGCGCCTCGAAGCCGCCGCGGGCCGCGCGGTCGATCTCGTTGCGCTCGATCCGGACGACGACTACTACGCCGGGAAGAATCGCGCCTTCGCGGTGACGGACGCCGACGTCGTAGTGTTCGCCGACTCCGACTGCTGGCCGGACGCGGGCTGGCTCGACGCGTTGGTCGCGCCGTTCGACACCGAGGGCGCGCAGGTCACGGCGGGGCGCACCACCTACCGGGACGGACTCCTCGGCGCAGCGGCGACGACGATCGACTTCATGTACTTCACCGACGGCCCGCGCTGGACGAAGAACTTCTACGCGAACAACGTGGCCTTCGCGCGCGCCGCGTTCGAGGCGCACCCGTTCCCCGCCGGCCCGGACCTGTACCGCGGTAACTGCCAGCTGCTCGGGATGCAGCTCGCGGAGGCGGGCATCCGGATCCGCTTCGTCCCCGCCGCGCGGACGATCCACCGGTTCCCCGATCGCCTGAGCGAGCTCATGAAGCTGAGGCTCCTCCGCGGCCGTGACCTGGTCCGCATCGCGGCGCCGATCGTGGAGCGCCACACCCCACTCGGCGCGCAGCCGGCGGCGGTCGCGTCGCCGATCGTCTGGGCGGGGCGCGCGGCGTGTAGCCTCGCGTCGATCGGGCGGCAGGACATGGCGCCGGTCGGGCGCCTGAAGTCGGCGCTGGTGCCGGCCGCGGTCCTCGGGCTCTCCGCCCTGGACGGCGTGGGCGCGCTCGGGGCGGGGCGCGCCGCCTACGCGAAGAACCAGGCGCTGGGCTACCACGCGGATCGGGATCGGCTGAGTTAAGGGCGATCGAATCGCTGGCGGCCTGCACCCGACTTGCTATCGTGGCCGGGCCGTGGCGCGGATTCTCGTCATGCGCCTCACCGCGCTCGGGGACGTCGTCCTGACGGAGCCGGTGATCCGCGCGCTCCGGGCCGGCGATCCGAGCGCCGAGATCCACTACGTCACCGACCACCGCTACGCCCCGTTCGTGGAGCGCTACCTCGGTGTGGACCGCGCCGTCGGCTACGACCGCCGCGGCGCCGACCGCGGGATGGGCGGCGTGGATCGCGTGCGCGCGCGGCTCGACGAACGCTACGACCTCGTCCTCGACCTGCAAGGCAAGTTGCGGACGCGCTCGCTCGCGCGGCGCTTCGCGGGCGCGGAGCGACACACCCTGGAGAAGCGCACCGTCGGGCAGGCCCTCCTGTCGATCGTCGGGCACGATCCGCCGATCGACGATCGCCACAGCGTGGACCTCTACCTCTCGGTGGTCGCGGCGGCGGGGCGATCCATCGAGATCGAGCGCGCCCCGCGCTTGCGTGGTGTCGAGCGCACGCGCGGCGGGCCGCGGCGCGTGGGCCTCTCTCCGGGCGCGACGCACGCGACGAAGCGGTGGCCCGTGGAGCGCTTCATCGCGCTCGCGGAGCGGATCGAGGCGGACGAGCTCCTGCTCGTGGGCGGCCCCGCGGACGTCCCGCTGCTCGACGCGATGCGCGCGGCCCTCGGAGCGCGCGTCGCCGACCTCCGCGTCGAGACCCTCGACGTGCTCGGCCTCGTGGAGGCGATCGCGACGCTCGACGCGCTCGTCTCGGTCGACACCGGCCCCGCGCACATCGCCGCGGCCCTCGGCGTCCCGACCGCGGTGTTGTTCGGGCCGACTTCGCCCACGCGGTGGGGCCCGATCGGAGCTTCGCACCGTGTCGTGACGCTCGGCCTCGACTGCGCGCCGTGCAGCAACACCGGCGGCGCGAAGTGCCCGGTGCGCGGGCGCGACCACGCGTGCCTCCAGACGCTCGAAGTCGATCGCGTCCTCGCGGCGGTCCGGGAGCTCGGCGCGTGATCTGGGATCCCGCCGAGTCCGAGCCGCCCGCGCTGCTTCGCCCCGCGGCGTCCGTGGGTGCCGCGCTGTTCGGCGCGGTGACGAGCGCGCGCGGGCGCCTGTTCGACCTCGGGTGGATCGACGCCGCGCGGGTGACGAAGCCGGTCGTGAGCGTCGGGAACCTCGCCGTGGGCGGGACCGGGAAGACGCCGTTCACCGCGCTGCTCGCGGAGCGGCTCGCGCCTCGCCGGGTCGCGATCGTCACGCGCGGGTACGGGCGCCGCGACACGTCGCAGTCGCTGGTCGTGGTCTCGAAGGGGGAGGGCCCCGAGGTCGCGGTCGACGCGGCGGGCGACGAGCCCACGCTCCTCGCGACGCGCACGCGCGCGGCCGTCGTGGTCTGCGCGGAGCGCGCGCGCGGCGCGCGACACGCGATCGAGGCGCTCGGCGCCGAGGTCATCCTCCTCGACGACGGCTTCCAACACCGCCGCCTCGCCCGCGACGTCGACCTCGTGCTCCTCGACGCCCACGCGCCGTTCGGCAACGGCCGCCTCCTCCCGCGGGGCCCGTTGCGCGAACCGGTCGGAGCGCTCGCGCGCGCGACCGCGGTCGTCCTCAACCACGGCGCGGTCGAAGCGACGGGCGCGCGCGTCGACGCGATGGGCAAGCCGACGATCGAAGTGATCGAGGAGGCCGAGGCGAGCGCCCCGCTCGAAGGCCGCCGCGTCGCGCTGCTCAGCGGGATCGCGCGGCCGTCGCGCTTCGAGCGGACGGTGCGCGGGATGGGCGCCGAGATCGGCCACACCCTCGCGGTCCGCGACCACGCGTGGTTCGACGACGCTACGCTGGAGGCCTTCGCGCGCGACGCGGACGGCGCCGCGCTCGTCACCACCGAGAAGGACGCGGTCCGCCTCCCCGCCGCGTGGCGCGAGCGCTTCGAGGTAGTCCGCCTCCGTCACCGGATCCTCCGCGGGGAAGACGCGCTGGAGGCGCTCCTCCCGTGAACGCGATCCTCACGATCGTCGCCGCGTTCGTCGGCCTGTGGCCAGAGTCGATGGTCCGCGTGGTCTCGCGCGTCGCCGGGACGATCTGGGCGCTCTTCATCCCGTACCGACGCCGCGTCGTCCGCGAGAACCTCGCGCTCGCGTTCCCCGACGCGACGCCCGCGGAGCGCCGCCGCATCGAGCGCGACGCGTACGTCCACCTCGTTCAGACGCTCCTCGAGTTCATCCGCATCCGCCGCTACACCAAGCGCGGCTACGGCGACTTCGTCGAGGCGCGCGGGGCCGAACACCTGCTCGGCGCGCGTGACGGCAAGAAGGGCGCGTTGGTCCTCACGGGGCACCTCGGATCGTTCGAGCTCGTCGTCGCCGCCACCATCGACACGTTCGCGCCGGTCTCGCTCGTGGTGAAGCCGTTCGCGCCCGGCGTCGACCGCTTCGTCAACGACACGCGCCGCGGCGCCGGCGTAAAGGTCATCCCGGCCGCGGGCGCGGTGAAGCCGGTGCTGAAGGCGCTCAAGAACAACGAGACCGTCGTCTTCGCGCTCGACCAGAACGCGACCCGCAGCATCGGCGTCTTCGTGGACTTCTTCGGCAAGTCGGCTTGCACGATGACCGGCCTCGCCGTCATCGCCGAGCGCACCGGCGCGACGGTCGTCGGCGTGAAGCCGTTCCGCGACGGTCACCGCCACGTGGTGGAGATCTCGGAGCCCATCCCGTTCGAGCGCAAGGCCACCCGCGCCGAGACGGTGCATCACATGACGCAGCGTTATACCGAGTGGATCGAAGCCGCGATCCGCCGGCACCCCGCGCAGTGGTTCTGGACGCACAAGCGGTTCAGGACGCGCCCGCTCGAGGAGCGCCTAAAGGCTCAGAACTCGAGCTGACGCGGCGGCGGCCGCGTCACGATCACGCGCGCGTCCTCCGCGATCCGCACGCGCTCGTGGAAGCGCCGGAAGCGACTGTACGAGTCCGGCGCGATCTTCTTCGCGTCGACCATCGACTTCCGCATCAGCCCGATGCGGCGGCTCGTCTCGCTGCGCGCCGACAGCTCGACCTTCCCTCCGTCCCACGACTCGGTCGCGGTCGGCGGGAGCTCGGTGTGCTCCCACTCCTCCGGCATCGTGAGCGTGACGCGGATGTCCACTTCGCTCGGCGCCGACAGCGTGATCGGCGTGCGGCGGACCTCGCGGAGCTCCTGCACCAAAGAGCCGACGAAGCGCCCCATGCGCAGCTCGACCTGCGTGTCGTCCCCGGTGATGAGCTTCGGCGCGGAGACGGTGCCCTCGAGCACGAGCGGTCGGCGCAGCGCCGTGCGGTCGGCGATGTTCACGGACTCGACGCCGAGCCCGGCGCCGCGCACGCGGAGGAACGAGCTGACGATCTCCGCGTAGTCCTCGGGCTTGGCGTCAGCGAGTTGTTCGCGGAGCGCGCCGGCCTCGGCGCCGGTGAGGCGCGCCTCGACCTTGCCGAAGAGGTCGCCGCGTTTGTCGATCTCGAGGTCGAATACCATCGTGGTCCGGCTGTCGCCCGGCGCCGACGTCGGCACGCGGATGACCTCGGCGACGTCGTTGATCAGCTGGATGACGCGCGTCCCTTGCAGGCGAGGCGAGGGGACGTCGGTGGAGAGCGTGCGCTGCGACGGGTCGAGGATCAGCGGGCCTTGCTCACGTGGGATCACCGCGGCGACGCCGTCGAGCGCGCGGACCGTCGGGAGGTCCGGGAGCAACACATCCTGGTCGCGGTGCGCGAACAGCGCGGGGACGGCGTTGACCCCGGCCGCGCGCAGCAGCGCGACGAACAACAGCCCGCGCGTGGTCGGGTTCGCGCGCTTCTGACGGAGGACGGCGTCGGGGTGGATGAGCGGCGTCCGGTAGAGCGGCGGGATCGCGCCCGGCTGATCCGGGAGGTCGCGCGCGAGCACCTCCATGATCTTCAGCGCCTTCTCTTCGGGCGAGGAGTCGCCCGCGACGCGGCGCGCTTCGGCCTTCGTCGCGTCGGAGATCTCGAGGTAGTTCGGCATCCGCGAGAGGAACCACGCGCCGACCTGGTCCCAGGACCCGAACCCGTCGAACGTGCGCGCGCCGATCTTCCCGGACACGAACACCACGTGCGCGCGCGGCGCGAGGAGCGTCTTCGACGGCATCCCCTCCTCGGCGAACAGCGCCGGCAGGTTCGACAGCGACCACGAGAAGCGCGTCCCGTCGTCGATGTCGAAGCGCTCCGGCGGGCGGTCCACGAAGTCGCCCTTCTCCGAGTAGCGGAGGTCGACCTGGTACCCGTGCGGGACGGCGACGGCGAACTCGGAGCGCACCGTCGGGATGTCCGCTTGGAAGACCCACGGCGCGATGAAGCGCAGGTCGTCGCGGTAGAGATCGTACGTGTACTCGACCACCGCGCCGGGCACGACGCCCGGGACGACGACGCCCTTCGCGCGGCGCCCGTCGGGGTAGGGCGTGTCGGTGATGTTCTCGGGATCCGCCT
>JAUHYN010000911.1 GCA_030426505.1 bacterium
CACCGACATCACCTCCGGGGTCGCCAAGGCGATGCTCGTCTGGACCGACGACGACAACCAGACCGTCACGCAGACGATCACCGTCGTCCCCTGACCGGCCCGCGCTCGCGCCCCGAAAGGCACCTCACAGCGCCGCGTCGATCCGATCCTCGAGCACCGACAGCGGCACGCTCCCGCTCTCCAAGACGCGGCGATGGAACGCCCGCAGATCGAACGACGCGCCCTGGCGCGCCGCCATTCGATCGCGGAGCTCCAAGATCTTGCGCATCCCCGTCGCGTACGCCGTCGCTTGGCCCGGCCAGCTGATGTACCGCGCGACCTGGCCGTCGGCGGCGCCGCGCGAGAAGCCGACGTTGTCGACCATGAAGTCACTCGCGCGCTCGAAGCTCCAGCCGCGATCGTGCAGCCCTGTGTCAACCACCAAGCGCGCCGCGCGGAACGCCTCGTACTGCAGGCGCCCGAGGTCGCCGTACGCGTCGCCCTCGTACCAACCGAGGTCCGACGCCAACCGCTCCGCGTACAACGCCCAGCCCTCGATGTACGCCGTGTGCCCCGTGATGCGGCGGAAGAACGGGAGGTCGAGGTCCTGAGCGACGCCGATCTGCAAGTGATGGCCCGGGACCGCCTCGTGGTACGCGAGCGTGCGCATCGCGAACTCGGCTTCGCCGCCGCCCCCGACCGTCGCGTAGAACGCTCCCGGGCGTGAGCCGTCGAGTGACGGCCCGATGTAGAAGCCGCCGCTCGCGGCGCCGATGACCACCACGTCCGTCGACGGGAGGAGATCGAACGCCTCGTCCAAGCGTCCCTGCGCGTCCTCGATGATCTCCGTGTAGCGGTCGAGCACCTCTCGACCGGGCACCACGCCGCCGTCCGTTGCAACCTCTGCGTAGAGGCTCGGCAGCGACGCGTCGCGGTCGTAGCCCAGCGCTTCGAAGCGCGCGCGCATTTCGGCGTGGATGCGCTCGAGATCCGCGAGGCCCTGGTCGTGGATCGCGTCCGCCGTGCTCGCGGTGGTCGTGTGGTGCGCGAGCAGCGCCGCGTAGAACGCCGCGCCGTCCGGCATCGCCGAGACGCCGACCTCCTCGCGCGCGTCGCGCTCGATTCGCGCGAGCGCTTCGTCGAGCCGCCGGTACGCGGGTTCGATCTCTGCTTCGATCGCACGGCGCGCCGACGAGAGGATCGACGAACGAGTCTGCGCGTCGTACGCCGTGTTGCGCGAGACCTTCTGCGAGAGCGCCGCGAAGTACGGCGTGCGGTCCGTCCCCGAGAGGCCATTCGCCTTCACGCGATTGCGCAACCAACCGACTACCATCGCGGGCGGAGAGAAGCCGCGCTGTGCGCGCTCCGCGACGACCGCGGTGATCTGGTCCATCTTCGCGCCGACGCGCCACAGACGATCCACGTACCCCCGCGCGTCCTCCTCGGTGACGAGCGGGTGGATTTCGGTGAAGAACAGCTCGG
Organism: bacterium; assembly: GCA_030426505.1. GTDB lineage: Bacteria > Myxococcota > Kuafuiibacteriia > Kuafuiibacteriales > Kuafuiibacteriaceae > JAUHYN01. The sequence goes on from JAUHYN010000911.1 coordinate 1,462, forward strand.
TGTTCGCAGGTTCGCCTGCGACGAACGGCGTCGCGAGGTAGTCGTGATCGCGCCACTCGAAGGCGTCGAGGCGATCGTCGAGGTACCAGACGTAGACGTCGTACGTGACGCGCTGCGACTCGGAGAGCGAAGCGCGGTCGACGTCTTCGACGGCGTCGCGGATCGTCTGCACGACCGCGTTCGTCTCGGCGCCGAACGCGGCGGAGCGATCGTCGAGCCGGACCGCGTCCTGCGGAAACTCGCCTTCGAGGTTCAGCTCGTAGACGGACTCAGGGCTGCGCTCGAGCAAGCGGAGGAACGAGCGCTCCACCAGCGCGTCGAAGTCGAGACCCGCGAGCTCGGCGCCGATCTCCGCCGCGGAGGGGAGCACGTGCGGGGGTGGGGCGTCGGGGCGCTCGAACGTGGGCGTCGATTCGCCGCAGGCCGCGAGGAAGGCCAGCGCGCCGATCATCGGTCGGAGTCTTCGCACCGGGGGATCGTAGCGCATCGACGTCGGCCCCAGGAGCGCGAGCCTTCGCAATGAATTCCGGAACCGACACTGCTCATATGAGTAGTCTTCGGGCCGACCGCGTGTTACCCGAGGAGGATGATTCGCGTGCATGAGTTGGGTGATGAGATCGCGGCCGTCGCCGCTGCGATGACCCACAATGAGTACAAGCTCTCGCAACTCATCGGTGAGTTCGACGAGTCGGGCGCATGGCGTGAGTTCGGCGCGCTGTCGTGTGCGCACTGGCTGAGTTGGCGCATCGGGATGAGCCCCGGGGCGGCCCGGGAGCGGGTCCGTGTGGCCAACGCGCTCCGGGCGTTGCCCGCGGTCGACGCCGCCTTTGGCGCTGGGCGTCTGAGTTATTCGAAGGTGCGGGCGATGACGCGCGTGGCCTCGGCGGAGAACGAGGCGCTCCTCGTCGAGATGGCCGAGCTCTCGACGGGCGCCGAGCTGGAGAAGCTCTGTCGGCGGTTCCGGAACGTGGTGGACGCGGAGGCCGAGGTCTCGGTGGAAGAGGTCGAGGCGCGTAGGACGGTGCGCGCGCGGACGCTCCCCAACGGGTGGGTTCGTGTGCAGGTCGAGCTTCCGCCTGATGAGGGCGCGCGGCTCATCGCGGGGATGGACTCCGCCTCGGAGGCTTCTCAGCGCCGCGACGAGCGTGCGGCGGGCGGCGCGGAGGGCGCGGCGGGCGGCGGTGCTCGTACGGCGGGCCGCAGCCACCGCGCCGACGGGCTGATGGCGCTCGTGGAGAATTGGTTCGCCGAGGGGCCGCGGCCGCGACGGGGCGGCGCGCCGAACGAGGTCATCCTCCACGTCTCCGCGGAGACGCCGCCCTTCATCGAGAACGAGGACGCGGGTGCCGTGTCGGACGCTACGGCGCGGCGGCTATGCTGCGACGCTTCGGTATCGACCGTTCATGAGAACGCGCGCGGAGAGGTGGTCGACGTCGGGCGCAAGCGGCGAACGGTCCCGCCCGCGATGCGGCGCGCGCTCGAGGCCGAGCGCGGGCGGTGCTGCGCGTTCCCGGGGTGTACGCATACGCTCTATCTGGACGCGCACCACGTGATGCACTGGCTCAATGGTGGGGAGACGAAGCGCGATAACCTCGTGTTGCTGTGCCGGCGACACCACACGTTCGTGCATGAACACGGGTGGACGATCGAGGCGCGGGACGGCGCCTTCGAGTTCTCTTCGCCGACGGTTGGGCGCGTGCCGCGGAGGGGTGACGCGGACCGGGCCGAGCTCATCGAGCGCGCCGTCCGGCGCGATGGTCCGCGGGACGTCGATGTCTGGGCGCAGGCGGCGCAGGGCGATCGGTGGGAGCCCGTCGACTACGGCGAGGTCGTCGGGGCGTTGGTGGCGCTGCGTCTCCGCGGAGACGCGCGGGGCGTCGGGGCGGGGGCGCCTGCGGGGTACTGAGTGGAGCAGGACGGGAGGCGTCTGCGGGTGCGGAGGCCGAGCGGGCGGGGGCGCTCCTGCCTGAGCAGCTGAGTTGAGAGGGGGATCTCGATGCCGCCGGGCTCTGGGGCGACGCCGCGGCGGGTCAGGTCCGTTCGAACGCGGCGATGAAGAAGCCGTCCGTGTCGTGCGTGTCGGGTCGGAGCGTCACGGAGGCGGGGGCGCCGGCCCAGACGGGGACCGGCGTGACGCCGCCCTCCTCGAGGAACGCCGCGGCCACGTCTTCGTTCTCCGCGGCGAGGAGCGAGCACGTCGCGTAGACGAGGCGACCGCCCGGGCGGACCAACGCGCGGGCGCGGCGGAGGAGCGTTCGCTGGAGCAGCGCGAGCTCGGCCACCTCGGACTCCGTGATCCGCCACTTGCGGTCTGGGCCCCGGCGCCAGGTGCCGACGGCCGAGCAGGGCGCGTCGACGAGGACGCGGTCCGCGCCGGCCGGGAGCGCGAGGTCGGGGCGGGCGCGGGGGGCCGGTGTGAGGCCCGGGTCGCGCGGGCGCGCTCCGTCGGCGCGGTCGGCGCGGTCGGCGCGGTCGGCGCGGTCCGGGC
>JAUHYN010000912.1 GCA_030426505.1 bacterium
CAACACGCGATCCACGATCTCTCGGGCCTGCGCCTGGATCTGCTTCAGGTGGTCCGCGCCGCGGAATGACTCCGCGTAGATCTTGTAGACGGCCTCGGTGCCGGAGGGTCGCGCCGCGAACCACCCGTTCTCGGTGCTGACCTTCAACCCGCCGATCGGCGCGTCGCCCTCGGGGGCGCGCGTGCGCTTCTCGAGGATCGCCTCGCCCGCGAGCTCCGTCGCAGTCACGTCTTCGGGCGAGAGCGCTCCGAGGCGTTGCTTTTGCGCGTGGGTCGCCGGCGCGTCGATGCGTTCGTAGACCGGCTCGCCGAGCGCCTCGGTGAGCGCGCGGTAGTGCATCGAGGGATCCTTTCCGGTCTTCGCGGTGATCTCGGCCGCGAGGAGGTCGAGCAGGATCCCGTCCTTGTCGGTGGTCCACGCGCGGCCGTCCTTCCTCAGGAAGGACGCGCCGGCGCTCTCCTCGCCCGCGAAGCCGTACGTGCCGTCGCGCAACCCCGCGACGAACCACTTGAAGCCCACGGGGACCTCCGCGAGGCGCCGCCCGAGCCTCTTCGCGACGCGATCGATCATGCTGCTGCTGACGAGCGTCTTCCCGATCGCGACATCCTGCCCCCACGCGCGCGTGCCGAAGAGGTGCTGGATCGCGACGGCGAGGTAGTGATTCGGGTTCATCAACCCGCTCTTCGTCACGATGCCGTGCCGGTCGTAGTCCGTGTCGTTGCCGAACGCGATGTCGAAGCGATCCTTCAGCGTGATGAGGCTCGCCATCGCGTACGGGGACGAGCAGTCCATGCGGATGCGCCCGTCCTTGTCGAGCGTCATGAACGCGAACGTCGGATCCACGTACGGGTTCACGACCTCGAGGTTCAGGCCGTAGCGATCCGCGATCGGCGCCCACACCCCGATGCCCGAACCGCCCATCGGATCGACGCCGATCGAGAGCGACTTCATCGCGTCGAAGTCGATCACCTCGCCGAGCGCGGCGACGTACGGCGTGATGTAGTCGTGCGCGACGGCGGCGGCGCGCGCCTTGGTGTACGGCGTGCGACGGATCCCGGTCGGATCGGCGAGGAGTTCGTTGGCGCGCGCTTCGATCTTCTTCGTGACCGCGCCGTCGGCTGGTCCACCGTGCGGCGGGTTGTACTTGAAGCCGCCGTCCTCGGGCGGGTTGTGCGACGGCGTGACCACGATGCCGTCGGCGCCTCCGCCCTCGTGTCCGAGGATCGCGAACGAGACGAGCGGCGTGGGTGTGTAGCCGTCCTCGGCGTCGACGAGCGTGGTGACGCCGTTCGCCGCGAGCACCTCGAGGGCCGTGCGGCGCGCGGGCTCGGACAGCGCGTGAGTGTCCGCGCCGAGGTAGAGCGGCCCCGTGATCCCCTCCGCCGCGCGGTACTCGACGATCGCCTGCGTGATGGCCGCGATGTGCAGGTCGTTGAAGCTCCGCGCGAGCGAGGAGCCGCGGTGCCCCGACGTCCCGAACGCCACGCGACAGGCGGCGTCCGCGGGGTCCGGCGCCTCGCTGTAGTAGCGCGCGATCAGGCGCGGGACGTCGACGAGCTGGTTGCGCGGGGCCGGCTGACCGGCGAGCGGGTGGGCTGCCATGGGGCCCGGAGGGTAGCAGGGCTCGGCGGATGCGTCACAACACGTCGAACACGAGATCGGCGACGAGCCCGACGCCGGAGAGGTCGAGCTCCACGCCCTCACCGAAGTCGATCGGCGCGTAGCGGATCGAACCGAGCAGACGCGCGTCGGGGAGGTCGCGGTTGTGGAACTGGAAGCCGAACCGCCCTTCCCCACCCAGCGCGGTCTCGCCGCGCCCTCGGAACCGCGCGTGGACGATCGACGGTCCGGCGCCGAAGACGAGATCGATCCAGCCCGGGATCGGTAGGTAGTAGTGAGCGCGCACCGCGCCGGTGATCGCCTGCGCGAACGACAGCCGCGCATCGACGGTTCCGTCCGTCTCCACCTCCACGGTGAAGAAGCGCGGCGTGAACAGGTAAGTGACCGCGGGGACCAACGCGAACCGCGAGAAGCGGAGCTCGCCGGTGAGGCCGATGCCGAACAACAGGACGAGCTCCGACAAGTCACCTTGCATCGGCTGTTGCGGACTCACCGCCGACATTCGCCGCGCGAGGAACGGCGACCGGAACAGGCCGGACTCGGTGTGCATCCCGGCGAGGAGCCAGCCGAGCGGCGGGGGCGGCTCCGGCGCTGCGCGTACCGCCTCGGCGGGCGGCGCGGCGACCGGGGGCGGCGACGAGGTCGTCACGGCGAACGACGTCGAGGTGATCGTCCGGCGCAGCGGCGCGATCGACGAGGTCTGCGTGACCGTCGCCGTCTGCACGAGCAGCGCGAGCACGGCGATGCTCACGCGGTGCTCCGTCCTCTGCCGTCGCGCGACGCCATCGACGCGCGATCATAGATCACTTCGGCGAATCAGCCTGCGCGATCACTGCGGGCGCGGCGCGCGCACCGCTCCAGAGTGCGCGCGACGTCTTGGACGCGGATGGGCTTGAAGAGGAAGTCGTCCATCTGGACCTCCTCGCAGAGGGCGCGCTCCTCGACCGAAGCGCCCGCCGTGAGCGCGACGATCATCGGGACGTCGAGCGTCGACATCGTCTCGCGGATCCGACGCGTCGCCTCGAGCCCGTCCATCTCCGGCATCTGGACGTCCATGAGGACGAGGTCATACGTGCGGCGCTTCAACGCATCGACGGCCTCGAGCCCGTTCGCGACGATGTCGGCGCGATAGCCGAGGCGCTCCAACATGCGCCCGGCGACGCGCTGGTTCACGAGGTTGTCCTCCGCCATGAGGATCCGCAGCGGGAAGCGCTCCGCGAGCGACGACGGATCTTCGTCGCGGACCGGGCGACGCTCGAGTTCGCCCCCGAACGACGCGATCATCGCCCGCATCAGGTGGCCCTGCTTCACGGGCTTCGTGACCTTCACGGACGCCGCGCGATCAACGACGCCGCCGAGCTCCGCGAGCGCGACGATGCGCGGCCGACGGCCCTCGGCCAAGGTGCCGATCGCGTCGAACACTCCGTCGACGACCGCGACCGGGAAGACTTCGGCGCGGAGGTGCTCGACCGCCGCCGCCTGCGACGCCACCGCGTCGACGACGAGCCCCCAACGCTCGAGTTGGCGCACGAGGTGCGTGCGGAGGGAGGCGTTCGGCGCCACTACGAGCACCCGCTGTCCGCGCAGACGGGACGCGCCGATCGGCGTGGGGACGATCTCGGCGTAGCACGGACTCAGCGCGACCTCGAAGTGGAACTCGGACCCGACACCCACCTCGCTCTCGACCCACATCCGCCCGTTCATCGCCTCCGCGAGGCGCCGGCTGATCGCGAGACCGAGTCCGGTGCCGCCATACTTGCGCGTCGTCGACGCGTCGACCTGGGAGAACGACGAGAACAGCCGATCCACGCGGTCGGCCGGGATGCCGATCCCGGTATCGCGCACGTAGAAGTGCAGGCGACACGTGCCATCGTTGCCGTGGACGCAGGCGCCGTGGACGACGACCTCCCCCGCCTCGGTGAACTTCACCGCGTTCCCGAGCAGGTTCACGAAGATCTGCCGGAGCCGGGTGACGTCACCGAGGACAGCCCGCGGGACGTCTTCGTCGAGGACGATCGCGAGCTCGAGGTGCTTGTCGGCCGCGCGCGAAGCGATGAGATCCATGGCCTCTTCGATGCACGACTGAATTTCGAACGGCGCCTCTTCGAGCTCGACCTGTCCCGCGTCGATCTTCGAGAAATCGAGGATGTCGTTGATGAGCGCGAGGAGCACGTTCCCGGACGACTGGACGGTCTCGACGAGCTCGCGCTGGTCGGCCGACATCGGCGTCTCTACCAATAAGCTCGCCATGCCGACCACGCCGTTGAGCGGCGTTCGGATCTCGTGGCTCATGTTGGCGAGGAACTCCGCCTTGGCCCGCGCGGCGTC
>JAUHYN010000913.1 GCA_030426505.1 bacterium
AGATCGTGCAGCGCGAATCGCACCTCGAGCGACACGAACGGCGCGAGGTCGTCGACGCCGCCGCCGAGCGCGAGGTGCGTACTCTCGTGCGACAGCTCCGGAGGGTCGGCGCGCGGGATCGAGAGCTCCGCGCGAGGGACGCGCAACCGGCCGCGCGTGATCAGGATCTGTTTCTCGCGGCGCTTCGCTTCCTCGTCGGCTTCGTCGCCCGCGCGGTAGCGATGCAGGGCGAGCGCCGCGTCGAGCACGAGCGCGTGGCGCGCCTTGTCGAGGTCGACCGCCGGATCCGCGCCGTCGGCGATCGCCTCCGCGAGCGCGACCTCGTCACTGTCGAGGCGCGCGCGCATCGCGAGCATCTCGACGTAGCGCGAGTGCCGATACCGCCGCTTCGTCACCAGGCCGGGCTCGCGCACGACCACGCGGAGCGTGTCCGCCGGGATCACGTACGGCGAGAACTGCGACGTCAGCTCGAGCGACGGGCGCGCGACCTCGAGCAGCGACAGCAAGTGGTAGGAGCAGTTCTCGTCGAAGTAGAAGTAGTCGAAGCTCACGCGCCCGAGCTCCCACAGGTGCTCGACGAGCCGCTCCACCTCCGCCTCGGTGAGGCTCAGGTCGTACTCCCAGAGGTCGCGCTTCTCGAGGTCCGAGTACTCCTTCACCTTCATGTAGTACGGCATCGTCGAGTACATGCCGTAGAAGCCGCCCGCGAGGCCGAGCACCGTGTAGAAGAGCGGGTTGTTCGTCGTCGGGATCGCCGCGTAGTTCACGGTGTACGCGACGAGGTCCGCGGCTTTGCCGGTTCGCGTTCCATTCAAGCGAAGGAACGTGTGCCCGAACATCGACGCCGGGTTGTTGAGGTACGCCGCCGCGAACACCACCGTCGCCGACTTCGCCTTCAACCGACCGCGCCACCACTCGAAGCGCGCGCACTCCATCGCCTCGAGGCGGTCGTCGAACCCGAGCTGCTCCTTCAGCCACGTGAAGCGCGCGCGGAACCGGCACTGCGGGTGCTGCACCTCCTTCGTCTCCACGACGGGCGGCGCGAAGAACGCGGCGAGCGTGGCTTCGAGCTCGGCTTCGGGGTTCGTCTTCCCGTCCTCCGCGAGGAAGAACTCCGGCGTGTCGGCGGTGCTCTTGTAGCCGTCGGTGAACCAGCGCGGCTCGTAGTGGACGAGCCTTCGCCACGCGGGCGACGACGCGAGGCCGCGCTCGGCGGCGGCGGCGATCAGCTGGTCGAGGTAGGGCGCGGCGGTCGAAGAGGTGGTGACCGCAATCAGCGCGAGGAGCGCCGGGCTCACGAGGCGGCGCTCGCCGGATTCACGCGCGGACGCTTACAGGTGGCAGGCGGCGGCGATCGAGTCGTGACGGCTGAGCGAGACCTTCAGCATGTACAGCGCGTGGACCGGCGACGTCTCCGCCTTCGGGAAGATGAGCTCGAAGTTCTCCTGCGCGATGGTGTTCACCTCACCCTGGATGTCCTCGGAGCACGAGAAGAGGCCGGAGAGCGCGGCGAGGTACTCACCGCCGCCCGCGGCGATGTCGCTCTGCAGCTCGGAGTAGTTGGTCTCGAAGAACGCCTCTTGCTCCTTGTCGGCCAGGACGACGCCGCTGCGGACGCAGTTCGAAGTGCCGGTCGTGATGCCGAAGGTCTGGCTCGCGAAGGTGCCGTTCGTCGTGGCGGCGAAGACCTGCATGAAGCCGTCCGCACCGATGATCACGGAGCCGAGACCGCAACCCGCCATCCCGTACGGAGCGGCGGCCGCATCGCCGGCGACACCAGCGAGCGCGAGGGCAGAGAGGGACAGGAGCGCGACTTTGATCTTCTTCATGTTCTTCGGACCTCCGCGCCAAGCTGTCCCACGCGTCCGACCGGCCGTCAACGTCACCGCAGATCGACGGCGTCCACTCCCGGTGGCGGATCGAAGCCGAAGACGCGTGCGAGGAAGTCGTGCTGCGCGTCGAGGCAGCGACGCTTCGTCGACGACTTCGTGAAACCGTGCCCCTCGCCGTCGAACTTCTCGTACGCGCAAGCGACGTTGCGGGCGCGTAGCGCGTCGATCATGCGCTCGGCCTGATTGGGCGGAACCACCACGTCGTCGGCCCCCTGGAAGAACAGGATGGGCGCTTCGATCCGCTCCACGTGGTGAATCGGCGATCGCGCGCGGTAGGTCTGAAGGTGCGTGTCGAGCGGCCCGATCAGCCGGTCGATGTACCGCGACTCGAATTTGTGCGTCTCCGCCGCGAGCAGCTCGAGGTCGCTGATGCCGTAGTAGCTCACGCCCGCGCGGAACACGTCGAAGAACGTGAGCGCCGCGAGGACGGTGAGGCCGCCGGCGCTCCCGCCGATGATCGCGGTGCGCGCGCCGTCGACGTAGCCGACGTTCGCGAGGTGCTTCGCCGCGTTGACGCAGTCCTCCACGTCGTACGCGCCCCAGCCGCCGTCGAGCGCGCGCCGATACGCGGTGCCGTAGCCGGTGCTCCCGCGGTAGTCGACCTTCGCGACCGCGAAGCCGCGGCTCGTCCAGTACTGCACGCCGGACAGATCGAGGCGCGTGCCGGCGGTCGCCGTCGGGCCGCCGTGGCCCAACACGATCAGCGGCGGGCGCTCGTCGTCCGGCGCGACGTGCGTCGCGCTCGCGGGCGCGTAGAAGAAGACGTACGCGGCGCCGTCGCCGGATTCGAACTCGATCAGCTCCGGCGTCGCGAGGGACCCGCGATCGATGGTCAAACGCTGCCCCTCGCGGAGCACCTTCGGCGCCGCCGTGACGTCCACGATCGCGCTCGCGCGATCCGGCGCCCCGGCCGACACCACGCACCGCTCGGCGCTCGCCGCGACCGAGAAGATCTCCGTGTATGGCAGCGCAATCGGATCACCGCCGATGCGTTCCAGCCGCCATGTGCCGCGTCGACAACACGCCGCGAGGATCGCGCCGTCGGCGATGTGGACGTGACAGCGCGAGCCGAACACCCACGCCGGCCGCGCGAGCTCCGCGTCCGCGGGACCGAGCCGCGTCGCGCCGTCGTCGTCGTGGCGGTACAGGTTCCAGAACCCCGACGCGTCGCTCACGTAGTGCAGCGCGCCGTCGTGCGACCAGCTCGGATCCGCGAAGCTCGCGTCGCTCCCGATCGTCTCGACCGCGCCGGACTCCAGATCGAGGACACACAGCGAGGTCGTGTCCCACGGCATGTTCGGGTGGTCCCACGCGACGAACGCGAGGCGCCGCCCGTCGGGCGACACCGCGAGCGCGCCGTAGAAGTCGCGCCCCTCGACGAGGACGCGAGGTTCGGACGGCGCCGTCGCGTCGAACGTCACGATGGAGGCGGGCGGCTCGCCCTCGCCGCGGTGGTCCTCGCAGACCGCGTACACGCGATCGCCCGACACGATCAGATCCGCGTAGCGCCGCCTGTCCTCGGGCGTGAGCGCCTCGGGCGCCGCGCCGTCGACGACGCGGTACACGCGGTCGTCGGTCTTGTTCGAGAAGTACAGCGCGCCGTCGGCCGCAGCGAACGCGCCTCCGCCGTACGTGTGGACGCGGGTCCGCGCGTCGAACGGCGCGGGGACGATCGACTCGACGGCGTCGCCGCGGAGGCGGACGATCGTGGAGCGGCCGCCCTCGTCGGCGCGCTTCTCTTCCCAGTAGACGTCGGCGCCGTCGACCACGACCTGCGGCAACCGATCGAACGCGGCGTCGGCGAGGATCGTGTCGGCGGTGATGGGGGACGGCCAGGTGCCGTAGGGCAGGACGGACTTCGACAAACCGAGAGGCGATGTAGCGGGCCGCGCGACGGACGGCAACTCGATCACACCCTCACGCCAACGCGCGCGCCACCGCCGCGAACGTCTCCTTCGGGCGCTCCGCGTGGAGGAAGTGACCGGCGTCGGCGATCGTCGTCACCGAGATCCCGTTCGCGGCGAAGCGCTCGACGTCCGCCTCCGTGACGTACGGT
>JAUHYN010000914.1 GCA_030426505.1 bacterium
ACGGCGTGGATCGCGGTTCGGAGTTCGTGGTGCGCCTCGCGCGCGCCGAAGGCGCCCCCGCAGTGGCCACGCCCGAGGACGCGGTCCGCTCCGCGATTCGGATCCTGATCATCGAGGACAATGAAGACGCGGCCGAGATGCTCCGCGACGCGCTGTCGCTGCGCGGCCACGAGGTGGCGATCGCGTTCAGGGGCCCGACGGGGGTCGAGCTCGCGAAGGAGCTCCTGCCCGATCTGGTCCTCTGCGACCTGGGCCTGCCCGACGGCATGACCGGCTTCGACGTCGCGCGCGCGCTCCGCGCGGATCCCGAGACGGAGCACCTGCGCCTCGTCGCGCTCAGCGGCTACGCGCGCCCCGAGGACCGAACGAGGAGCGAGGAGGCCGGGTTCGAGGCGCACCTCGCGAAGCCGGTCTCCACCGGCGACATCGAGAAGGTCGTCCAGACGCTCCTCGACGGGGGGGCCCCTGTCATCAGGACGCGCGCGCGGCCGGGTTGAAGCGGTAGTAGGCCGAGCGGAGGCGGTCGACGATCCCCGTGAGCTCGAGGCGGAGCTTGGCTTCGTGGTGACGGCCGGAGAGCGTGAGCATTCGACCGTCGCGCCGCTTCACGAACAGATCGTCGTCCGTCACGCGGTTGACGCCCGGGTCGGTGGTCATCACGACGTCGAAGGCGTCCGCGAGGTCGCCTGCGGAGAGCTCGCCGAGGCGTCCGCGGGGGAGGGCCGTCGCCCGGTAGGGCGCGGCGCCGATCGCCTCGTCGAGATCGGCGTGACTGCCGAAGAGCTCCGATTTCGCGTCGTCGCGCTCGAGCTCGTCGAGCGGCACGTGGCTCCGGGTGTGCGAACCGAACGTGACGCCGCCGTTCGAGAGCGCGCGGACCTCGTCCCAGCTGAGCATCGTGCGCTGGGGATCGACGTCGGGGACCAGCGCGACGGCGGCCTTCACGGCGCGGCGGCGCTCGTCGTCCGGGACGCGGTTGAGGTCGCTCAGCACCTCGCTGATCAGCTCGCGGGCGTCCTTGGTGGACGTGATGTCCTCGAGCCGGCTCGCGCGCTCGGGGAGCGCAGCCGGGCACGCGCCGGGGCACCCCGCCCGCCACCACGCGAACAGCGCGAGCCCCACGCGGTCCCACCACAGGGCGTCCGGGCGGCCGACGAGGCCGGTCACCACGAAGATGCAGGCCGGCGTGGAGAACCGCTCGAGGAGCGGGAAGGCGACCCGGAAGTTGTCCTCGTAGCCGTCGTCGAACGTGATCGCGACCTTGTCCTTCGCGCTCTCGTGCCTCAGACGGTCCACCGGCGCGAAGCCGCGCTGACGCGCCATCTGTTCGAGCTGCGCCGCGAAGATCGGCGCGGCGATCGCCATCTGCGGTCGGCAGTACGACTCCAGCTCTTCGAGCGGGAGGACGCGGTGATAGTTCACGACGTTCACGCCGCGGTCGGGCGACAGCAGCTCCAGCGCGCGCACGACGCCGGTGAGCTCGAGGGCGTCCAGCCCGGCGCTCACCGCGCCTTCGAGGAGCTTGCCGCGGGGCGCGCGGCGCGGCGGTTCGGCGAACAGGCGCTCGACCGAGGTGTCGTCGACGACCATCAAGCGCTCCGGGTCGGCGCCGGCGGCGATCGCGCGCTCGATGCCCTCCGGGGTGCGGACGATCGTGAGGTCGACCATCGCGTAGGCCGCCCGGACCGCGACGGCGCCGAGGCGACCGGGCTCGAGGTCGATCGGGTGCAGCGCACAGATCCTCGGGACGCCGAGGCGCGCCGCTTCGAGGATCGTCCCGGGGTGCGTCATGGGGACGACGACGGCGATGTCTTCACGGCCGTCGGCGCGCTCGAGCGCCACGCGCTGCGCGAGGGCGGCGCGCGCCGGGAGGATCGGCTCGCCCTCCAGCCGGTCCGCGAGGCGGCTCATGCCCTCGACGGCCGCGTCGACGGCGACGAGCACGAGGCGGTTGGGGTCGGCGCTCACGGGTCCGCCTCCTCGGCGAGGAACGTCCGGGTCGGCGTGAAGACCGCGCGGACGCCGACGTCGTGGGGCTCGCGGGGGAGCTCGTCGATGATCTGTTCGTCGAACGCGATGCCCACGGCGCGGTCCGCGCGCCCCGCGAGCGCGCGGTCGTAGTAGCCGCCGCCGAACCCCAGGCGCACGCCGCTCGGGGTGAAGGCGAGGCCCGGGACCACGAAGAGATCGATTTCGGCGGGGTCGACCTCGCGGCCGGCGATCGGCTCGGGGATCTTGTTCCAGGTGCCGAGCTCGAGGTCCGCGCGGCGACTGACGAAGAAGCGGAGGCGCTCACCGTCGACGCGCGGGTAAGCGATCGCGACGTCGAGCGCCTCGAGCGTGATCGGGTCGAGCTCTTCGCCGAAGGCGGCGTAGCTCGCCACGATCGCGGCGCCCTCGAGGCGCCCGGACTCGACGAGGCGCTGGACCGCGGCCGCCGAGCCAGCCTGCCGCGTGGCGTGGTCCAACGCGGCGCGCGCTGCGTTGAACCGTCGCCGAAGCACGCCCTTCTTCGGGTGCTTCATCTGCGCCACCCGACGAGAATTAGGTCCCCCACCTCGGCCGTGTACGGAACGCCGTCGGAACCTGCATATGCAGGTGGGTGGCGTGATACAGACGCTCTGCCTCTGCCCAGCTTAGCGGCAGTACGCGCGAGGCCCGCAGGGACGCCTCCCTGAACGAAACGCACTGATTCACGACAATATTGGCGTCGAACGCACCTCGAACCAGGCAGGGGAGAGTGGAGCGGGGCGACCGAGCGCTCATCGGGCGCTCCCTTTGGCCTCGACGGCCTCGAGCTGGTCGACCACCTGCATGAGCTTCTTGGAGTCCGTCGTGACGCGCTCGCGCAAGGCGCGGCGCTTCTCGCGCTCCGAGAAGAGCTCTTCGGCGATGTTGAGCGCGCACAGCAGCGCGATCTTGTCGGTCGGCGCGCGCTTCGAAGTCCCTTGAATGGACTCCAGGCGCTGGTTCACGAACGCGACGATCTCCTTGACCCGCGCGGGGTCGTTGTCCGAGCGGACGGTGAGCTGGTGACCGAACAGGTCGATGCTCATCGCTCGGCTGTGAGACTTCGCCATGGGCCCCCTAATGTACGGCCCGTCCTCGAATTAATCTACAGTCGTCGACACGGGTGCGTCGCGATGGGGCTCAGGCCGCGTCCGAGAAGAGCGCCGCGACGAACGCCTGCGGGGAGAAGTCGCGCAGGTCTTCCACCTGCTCCCCGATCCCGATGTACCGAACCGGCACCCCGAGGTCGTCGCAGATCGCCACGACCACGCCGCCCTTCGCGGTGCCGTCGAGCTTGGTCAGCGCGATCGAATCGACCTCGACGGCGCCCTTGAACTGTTGGGCTTGCGCGATCGCGTTTTGTCCGGTGGTCGCGTCGAGCACGAGCATGACCTCGTGCGGCGCGCCCTCCATCGCCTTGTTCATCACGCGGCGGAGCTTCTTGAGCTCCTCCATCAGGTTCACCTTCGTGTGCAGGCGCCCCGCGGTATCACAGAGGCAGACGTCCGCGCCCACGCGCTTGGCGTGTTGGATGGCGTCGAACACGACCGACGACGGGTCGGCGCCGTCCGCGCCGCGCACCACGTCGGCGCCGGAGCGCTCGCCCCAGATCTCGAGCTGCTCGACGGCGGCGGCGCGGAACGTGTCGCCCGCGCCGAGCACGACCTTCTTGCCTTCGCGCACGAGGCGCGCGGCGAGCTTGCCGATCGTGGTGGTCTTGCCGACGCCGTTGACGCCGATGACCATGACGACCGTCGGCGACTTCGCGTAGTCGAGCGGCTCGGCCGCGACGCCCACGATCTCGAGGACCTTCTCGCGCAGCCGCGCGCGGACCGCGGCGCCGTCCTTGAGCTCCTTGCGGGACAGCTCTCCGCGCAGGTCGCCGAGGAGCCGCTCGGTGGTGCGGATGCCGATGTCCGAGGTGACGAGGAGCGCC
>JAUHYN010000915.1 GCA_030426505.1 bacterium
CCCGACGACGCGACGCGCGACAGCCGCCCGACGGTCGGCGCTTCCCAGACCGCGGTCCACGAGAGCCACGAGGCGGCGGCGGCGGTCCAGTCGTTCGGCGGGCGCTTCGAGACGCTCTTCGGGGGTGCGGTCCTCGCGACGTTCGAGGTGCAGGCGGCGCCAACGGATCAGGTCGTCCGGGCGGCGCGCTGCGCGTTGCAGATGCGGCGGCTGTTCCCGGACGCGGCGATCGTGCTCGCGACCGGGCGCGGCGCGAAGAACCTCGGCGTCTCCGGGGGCGAGGTCGTGAATCGCGCGGTGCGTCTGCTGGAGATCGTCCAGGCGCACGCCGATCTCGGTCCCACGATCCTGGTCGACCCGTCGAGCTTCGGCCTCCTCGAGGGGAGGTTCGAGATCTTCTGCACGCTCGCCGGCCACGTCCTCATTCAGGAGCGCGACACGCTCCACGCGGAGCGGAAGATCCTCGGGCGAGCGACGCCGTGTGTCGGCCGCTCCCGCGAAGTCGGGACGTTGGTCGCGGCGTTCGACGAGTGCGTCGAGGAGCCGGTCGCCTGCGCCGTGGTACTGACGGGCCCCGCGGGCGTCGGAAAGTCGCGGGTGCGGCAGGAATTGGTGCGTCGCCTCCGCGAGCGCGGCGATCGCTTCGACCTTTGGATCGCGCGCGGCGACGCGATGAGCGCGGGGTCGCCGTTCGCGATGGTGGCGGATCTCGTCCGCTCGGCGGCGGGCCTCGCGGGGAGCGAGTCCGACGCGCCCCGGCGCGCGCGCCTCGAACAGCGCGTCGCGCGCAGCGTCGAGCCGGACGAGGTCCCGCGGATCACACAGCTCCTCGCGGAGGTGATCGGCGCGCCATTCGAAGAGGGCGTACTCCCGCAGGTGGAAGCGGCGCGCGCGGATCCGCTCTCGATGGGCGACCAGATGCGGGAGGCCTTCGAGGACTTCGTCGCGGCCCAGTGCGCGGCGCAACCGTTGGTGATCGTGCTCGAGGACCTGCAGTGGGGTGACGGAACGGCGGTGCAGTACGTCGACACCCTGCTGAGGAACCTCGCGAGCGCGCCGCTGCTCGTGATCGCGACGGCCCGCCCCGAGGTCGAGGACGTCTTCGGGCGCCCGTGGGCGGAGCGCGGCGCGCAGGAGATCCGCGTCGGTCCGCTCACGCCACGCGCGAGCAAGAAGCTCGTCGCCGCGGTGATCGATGGGCTCCCCGAAGACCGCGTGGAGGCGCTCGTCGCGCGCGCCGGCGGACACCCGCTGCTCCTCGAAGAGCTGCTCCGCGCCGAACACGACGACCGACGCGACGGCCTCCCGGACACCGCGCTCGCGCTCGTCCAGTCGCGCGTCATGGCGCTCGACGACGAGGCGCGCCGACTCCTTCGCGCGGCGAGTGTGTTCGGTCGGACGTTCTTCGCGTCGGGCGTGACCGCGCTGCTGGTCGGCGACCGCACGGACCCGGTCCTCGAGTCGTGGCTCCAGGCGCTCGCGGACCAAGAGTGGATCGTGAAGCGCGCGTCGAGCCGCTTCACGGGCGAGGCGGAGTACGGGTTCACGCAGGACGTCGTCCGCGAGGCGCTCTACGCGATGCTCACCGACCAGGATCGCACCCTCGCCCACCGCCTCGCCGGCGACTGGCTCGCGCGCGCCGGGGAGCGCGACGACGTCGTCCTCGCGCGCCACTTCGAGCTCGGCGCCGCGAACGAGCGCGCGGTCGAACACTACGCGCGCGCCGCGGAGCAGGCGCTGGATGGCAACGACTTCGCGGCGACCCTCGCGCACGGCGCGCGCGCCGAAGCGCTCGCGTCGTCGGCGCAGCCGCTCGGTCGCGTGCGCGCGCAGATGGCGTGGGCCCACTTCCACCTCGGGGCCTACGATCGCGCGTTCGAGCTCGCCGAGCGCGCGGTGGATCTGCTGGAGGACGGGACCGTCGCGTGGTGCCGCGCGGCGGCGGTCTGGGCGCAGGCCGCGAACAAGATGTCGAACCTCGAGGTCGTGCAGTCACTCGGCGAGGCGCTCCTCGCGCTCGCGCCGAGCGACGACGCGCGCCTCGCGTACGCGGCCGCGACCTCCGTCACCGCGGTGCAGTTGTTGATCATGGGCGACCGCGCGCTCGCGATTCGCCTCTGCGATCGGCTCGACGCGCTCGCGCGGGCGACCGCCGCGCCGTCGCCGCTGCTCGTGGGCTACGTCGCGCACGCGCAGTCGGCGCGGTGGGCGTTCACGGGCGATCCGGGGCGCGCGCTCCACGAGCTCCGCGCGGCGGGCGACGCCTTCGAAGCCGCCGGCGACGTCCGGACGCTCTGCGCGCTGCGCAAGACGCAGGGCTGGTACGCCGGCGAGTGTGGCGCCCTCGAAGAGGGCGAGCGCGCGCTCGCGGAGTCGATCGCGCTCGCGGAGCGCCTCGGGCTCGCGAACCTCGTCGCGCACGCGAAGTACGACGCCAGCTCGCCGCTGATCCGACTCGGTTCGCTCGACGCCGCGCGTGACCACCTCACCGCCGCCCTCGAAGCCTTCGAAGCGCAGGGCGACCGTCGCCTCACGTCGGGCGCGCTCGCTTCGCTGTCGTGGGTCGATCGCTTGAGTGGAGACGTCGCGCGCGCGATCGAGACGGCGCGGCGCGCGGTCGACATCGCGCCCTCGCCGCCCGCGCGCATCACGGCGCTGTCGTTCCTCGCCGAGGCCGAGCTCGCCGCCCACCGCGCGACGAACGCGTGGCGCGTCGCCGAGGAGGGGCTCGCGCTCCTCGGCGAGGTCGGCGTGACCGAAGAGGGGACGGCCTCGCTCCGCCTGGTCCGCGCGGAGGCGCTCCTCGCGATGGGCGAGCGGGAGCGCGCGGTCGAAGCGCTCCGCGAGGCGCGCGCCGCGCTGGACGAACGCGCCGCGCGTGTCGGCGACGATGCGCTCCGAGCCTCGTTCCTGTCGCGCATCGAAGAGAACCGACGGACGGTCGAGCTCGCTTCGCGGTGGTGCTGATTCAGGCGCGCTCAGGCCGCGTCATCGATCCTCCGGTGACCACATCCGCCCACACCGCGCAAACTCATCGCGATGCGTGGTCCGCGCCGTGCCGCCGCCCTCCTCTTCACCCTCGCCGCCTGCTCCAGCGCCGGTGACGACGGCGCGGGGGGCGCCGCGCTGAGGATCAGCACGACCTCCCCGCTCCCCGCGGCGACGGTAGGGCTCGAGTACGCACACGCGCTCGAAGCGACCGCGGGCGACGGCACGTATTGGTGGTCGGTCGTCGAGGGCACGCTCCCGAGCGGGCTCGATCTCGACGGCGACACCATCCGCGGCACGCCCTACGAAGAGGGCGCCGCGTCGATCACGGTGCGCGTCGAGGATGGCAGCGGCGCGGCGACGACGCGCGCGCTCCGCATCATGGTCACGCCCGAGGACGGCGCGCTCGCGATTGTCACGCGCAGCCTCCCGACCGCGGCGACCCACGTGCAGTACGACGCCAACCTCACCGCGTCCGGTGGCGACGGGATCTACTCGTGGTGGCTCGAAGCCGGCGAGTTCCCGCCCGGCTTGTCGATCACCGCGGCCGGTTCGCCGTCTACTTCGATCGTGGGGACGCCGGTCGCGCCCGGTTCGTACACCTTCACGGTCCACGTCGAGGACACCGCGGGCGGCTCCGCCTCGCAGTCGTACACGCTCGACGTGATGTCGGTCGGCACCCTCGTGATCGACACGGCCACGCTCCCGAGCGGGCGCCTCGGCGCGCCCTACTCCGCGACCCTCTCGGCGTCGGGCGGCACCGGCGACGGCTACACCTGGGCGGTGACGTCCGGCGCGCTGCCGGCGGGCCTCGCGTTGAACGCGATCGGGTCGCCCGACACGACGATCACCGGGACGCCGGAGGCATTCGGCGCCTTCACGTTCGAGGTCGGCGTCACCGACTCCGACGGCGCGTGGGGGACCCGCGAGCTCACGCTCCGCGTCGAGAG
>JAUHYN010000916.1 GCA_030426505.1 bacterium
ATCACCGCCTGGTGCGGCTCCACCTCGGTCGTCTGCATCACGCGCGCGCGGACGCCGACGCCTCCCTGCGCGCGATTCACCGAGACCGACAGCGTCGTCTCGGGCGCGACGATCGTCTCGTCGAACGACAACAGGATCGAGAACGAGTCACGCGCGCGCGCGTCGAGGAGCTTCGGCGCGTCGAGATCCGGGAGCTCCGGTCGGTGCGGCGAGAGCGCGATGATGCCGTCGTCGTAGTCGCGCGTGCGGCCGCCGGGATCGAGGACGAGGTCGCGCCACGCGCCGACCACGATGAACGGACACACCGTGTCGCGGTGAACCTCGCAGACCTCGTCGGGCGCCTCGCGCTTGAACACCACGGACGCGCGCGGGGGCTCGTCGCCCGACTCCGACAGCGACGCGCCTGCGTACGAGCGGCCGTTCGCGGCGATCATCGTCGCGGGATCCACGCGCACGCCGGTGGCGTCGTTCGCGGTGGTCAGCGTCTTGTAGACCTTCTCGAGCGTGGTCGGCGGGCGGACGTACTCACCCTCGACGCCGTGCGCCGCCTTGTAGGCCCACGAGCCGGCGGGGAGGAGCACGGTCTTCTCGTAGACCGGCGCGTTCGCGTGCGAGCGCGCGCCGGGCGTCATCTCGAACTGCGGCCAGCCGCTCACGTCCGTGCGCGTGAAGCCCTCCGCGACCACCGAGATGTCGCGGCCCATGAGATCGCGCGCGGCGGCGAGCGGCGTGCCGGTGAGGTACAGCGACTCGCCCCGGGGGAGCCCGCGCTCGGTGCCGTCGCTGGAAGCGAACGCGAACCCGGGCACGACGCCGAACGTCACGCGGTACAGCGCGAAGCCCTCGAACGGGAGCTCCTGCTCGATCGCGTTGCCCGCCGGATCGCGGAGCCCGCGCACGGTCAACGTGTACGGCGCGCCCTTCACCTGCGTCGCGGTGCGCAGGCGAATCCGCGGCGGCTCGGTGTCGAGCGCGACCGCGGCGAGGACTTCGAGGCCGTCGATGACGAAGCGCGCCGGGTCGGAGGCGGCGGAGGACTCGGGCGCCTCGTCGAGGACGAGCTCGATCAGATCACCGACGGTCGGGTCCTCGACGACGGCGTCCGGATCCACGTCGAGGATCGACAGCGGCGTCACGCTCGTCACGCGCGGCGGCGTCCGGTCGGCGGCGACCTCGGTCTGCGCGGTCTCGAGGAGGTTACCGCGCACCGAAGCGTCCCGCATCGCGCGCACCGAGATCGTCGCGGGCGCGCGCGGGTGCGTCGGCTCGATCTCGAGGACGACGTCGGCGCCGGAGGGGCTCGCGGAGAGCACCGGCACGGCGCGCCCGGCGTCGTCGAGGTAGAGGAAGCTCGAGACGCGCTCGGCGTCTTCGCGGAGGATCGGCTCCGAGAAGCGCACGCGCACGCGGTCGACCGCGAGGCGCTCGGCCGCGAGCAACGTGGGCGGCGTGAAGTCGTCCGGGTCGAGCACGAGCGGCGCCGGGCACTTCGTACACACGCCGTTCTCGCGCGCCTCCGGGACACCCGCGGGCGTGAGGGGCGCGGCCGAGCGCGCGTCCTCGACCGCGAGCCCGCCGACGTACGCGCCGCTGGGGCCGACCGGGATCTCGGCGCCGCCGAGGTCGGTCTCGAAGCCGAGTGTGCCACCGCGCTCCTTCGCGCGGGGGTGCAGGTTCACGAAGTTCTTGTTGGTGGCCTCGTCGCCGAAGCTGTCGCGGCGGATGACGAGGCAGTCCGGCTCGCCGTCGGGGCGCCCGGTGAGCACGTCCTCGACCTCGAGGATCCGCGCGTTGCCCGGCCACTCCTCGGCGCCCGTGAAGCCCTGGCCCGCGGCGCCGTTGGTGTACTTGTAGAGGAGGCGCGCGCCGCGCGGGAGCGGGACCACGACGGTGTAGATGCCGTCGCCCGCTTCTTCGTCGCCGTTGTCGCCGTCGTCGTTCATCGCGAAGCGGACGTCGTTCGGGGTGAGGCGCCGCGGGATGTCGTCGCTCGCGACCTGCGAGGACTCGTCGCTCGTGAAGCCGAGGAACACGCGCCCCTCGGCGGTCGGCTGGCGGATGAGCTGCGGGAGCCCGTTGCCGTCGCGGCCGCGCCCGCTGGCGTCGACCGTGAACATCACGTTGAGGCGCGAAGGATCGCAGCGCACCACGAGGCCGTAGTCGACGGCGGCGGCGGACAGCGCGGCGGCGTAGCGCTGCGCTTCGGTCGGCGACGCCATGACGAACGCGGCGTCGAGCTCGTGCGTGAGCGGATCGAAGATCGGCGCGGTCGCGGCGGCCGACAGAGACTGGACGACGTCGATCAACGCGATGAGCGCGCCGGTCCGATCCTCCATCGAAGTGAGGAGCGCGGCGAGCGCGGTGCTCGGCGTCGCGGAGAACGTGGACCCCGCCTCCTCCGCGATCTCGTACGTCGCGAGCTGCGCGAGCGCGGTCGACAGCGCGTCGACGCGACCGACGCCGGTCTGCTCCGTCGTCGTCGCGACCGGAACGATCGCCTTGAAGCGCACGCCGTCGCGCGTGGCGGTCACGCGCAGGTTCGCCGCCACGACCTCGGGCGCGAGCGTCACGCCGAAGTTGCCGTTCGCGTCCGCGTTCGTTGTACCCACCAACGCGCCGCCGCGATCGTGGACGGTGATCGCCGCGCCGCCCTCCGTGACTCCGACGAGAGTTACGGTCGGCGCGGGTGTGGGGTCGAACGTCCGCGGCGTGACGAAGAGGCCGTCGAAGCCGCAGCCCGAGACGGCACACAAGACGAGGGCGGTCCCAATCCGGCGCACGCCGCCGCTATACCCATTCGATGCGGTGTGTGCCACGCCTCCGTTCGACCGTGGGGATTTACCCGCACCAACCGCGCGAGGAATGCGGACCAGGAATCTCGGGTTTTCGGCGAGTCGATGCGGTATGGCACGCGAATGACGGTCGGGAACCGGAGGTGGCAGATCCTCGCCGTCGTCGGCCTGAGCGTCTTCGTGGCGGACCAGCTGACGAAGGTCTGGGCGGTCGAGCACCTCACGCCGGGGCTGGCCAACGCGGCCCTCGGCGGTGAGCGCCGGGTCGAGACGTTCCCGGAGATCCGCGAGGCGCTGGCCGAGGTCTCGTTCCTCGACAAGGCGGCGCTGTACTACGGCGAGGTCCGGCACCCCTGCCAGCGGCGCGGTCGGCTGTGCCCGGAGATGAAGTCGATCGAGGGCTTCTGGAGCTGGCGGTACGCCGAGAACACGGGGGCCGCGTGGTCGATCCTCGCGGGGCAGCGCTTCGTGTTGCTCGGGATCTCGCTGGTCGCGGTGTTCTTCGTGCTGCAGTTCTTCCGGAAGCTCGAGCCGGATCAAGGGACGCTGATCGTCGCGCTCTCCCTGATCTTCGGCGGCGCGGTCGGCAACCTCTTCGACCGTATCTACCTCGGCTACGTCGTCGACTTCATCCTCTGGTACTGGAAGGACATCTACTGGCCGACGTTCAACGTCGCGGACACGGCCATCTCCACGGGCGTGGGACTGATCGCCCTCAACATGATCCTCGAGTTCGTCACCGCGAAGAAAAACGCGGGCACGGCCGAAGGCAGCGTTGCTCCTCAGTGAGCGGGGAAGGTAAGCGGGGTCGCGTGGGCAAGCGCTGGATCATCCTGATCGTGGTCGGACTGACCATCGGGATCGTGGATCAGTGGACGAAGTTCCTCGCGGTGAAGCACCTCACGCCCGCGATCGCCCAGCAGGTCAGCGATCAGACGCAGGCCCTGACCGAGGCGCAGATCACCGAGCAGCTCGAGTCGATGAGCTTCGGCGAACAGGTCGACGCGTTCTTCGGGCACCTCAAGCACCCCTGCCGCGCCGCGCGCGCGCGCTGCCGCGCGGTGCCGGTGGTCGACGGCTTCTGGAACTGGCGCTACGTCGAGAACCCGGGCGCGGCGTGGGGGATCATGTCGCAGTCC
>JAUHYN010000917.1 GCA_030426505.1 bacterium
GACGGTTCGCCAACCCTTGCACCATTGATGACACCAATCGCGGACCTTCGTAAATGAGCGCCGAATAAACCTGAACGAGTGTTGCCCCCGCGGCCATCCGGGCGACCACGTCGTCGGCGCTCATCAGGCCCCCCACCCCGACGATCGGGAGCCGCCCGTCGAGGCGTCGGAACAGGTGCCGGCACAGCTCGAGCGCGCGCGGTCCCAGCGGCGCACCGCTGACGCCGCCGCCGATCGGGGGCGGCTTCGACAGCAGCTCGTGCCGGTTCGTCGTGTTCGTCGCGATGATCCCATCGACCTCGACTCCGACCGCGAGCTCGGCCACGGCGTCGACATCCGGTTCGGCCAAGTCCGGTGCGATCTTGAGGAGAATGGGGCGCGGCAGCTCGCCGTGTTCGTCCGCGAGCGCCCGGTTCACCCGCACCACCCGCGTCAGCAGCGGCTCCAGCGAGCTCACCGCCTGTAGGTCGCGCAAACCTGGCGTGTTCGGGCTCGATACGTTCACCACGACGTAGTCCGCGCCGAGCCACACGTCGCGCAGCGTCTCCTCGTAGTCGTCCGCCGCGCGCTCGAGTGGCGTGACCTTCGCCTTGCCGAGGTTCGCGCCGACCGGCACGTGCGTGCGCCGCTCGGCGAGCTTCTTCGCGAGCGCCGCCGAGCCGTGGTTGTTGAAGCCCATGCGATTGACCAGCGCGCGATCCTCGCGCGCGCGGTACAGGCGCGGCTTGTCGTTGCCCGGCTGACCGTCCTTCGGCGTCACGGTCCCGACCTCCACGAACGCGAACCCGATCGCGGCCCACAGGTCGATCGCCTCGCCGTTCTTGTCGAGTCCGGCGGCGAGACCGATGGGGTGTCGAAAGTCGAGACCGAACGCATGCGTGGACAACGACGGCGGCGGCTCGAAGCCGTACGTCGCGGCCGCGAGCTTCGTCAGCGCTCCGGATCGCGCGACGAACGCGGCGCCGGCGAGCGTGGTGTGGTGCGCCGTCTCCGCGTCGAGCGCGAACAGCAGCGGGCGCGCCAGCGCATACAGCGGGTCCACGGGCCGACGCCATACCACGACTTTCCGCCGCGAGCCGCGCCGTAGTATCCCGTGGGGTACGTGTACTGGCGAACCAACGTCCGCTACCTGCTGATCCTGTTGTCGATCTGGTTCGCGGTCTCGTACGGCGCCGGGATCCTCTTCGCGGAGCAGCTCGACGCGATCGTGTTCTTCGGCTTCCCGCTCGGCTTCTGGTTCGCGCAGCAAGGCAGCATCTACGTCTTCGTGGTCCTCATCTTCGTCTACGTCCGGCTGATGAACCGGCTCGACGCGAAGCACGGCGTGGCGGAGGACTGATGTCCGTTCAGACCTGGACGTTCCTGATCGTCTCGCTGACGTTCGCGATCTACATCGGCATCGCGATCTGGTCGCGCGCCGCGTCCACGAAGGACTTCTACGTCGCAGGCGAGTCGGTCTCTCCGATCGCGAACGGCATGGCCACCGCCGCGGACTGGATGTCGGCCGCGTCGTTCATCTCGATGGCGGGGCTCATCTCGTTCCTCGGCTACGATGGCTCGGTCTACCTGATGGGTTGGACCGGCGGCTACGTGCTCCTCGCGCTGTTGCTCGCGCCGTACCTGCGCAAGTTCGGCAAGTTCACCGTGCCCGACTTCGTCGGCGACCGCTACGACTCGCAGGCCGCGCGCCTCGTCGCGGTGGTCTGCGCGATCTTCGTGTCGTTCACATACGTGGCCGGTCAGATGCGCGGCGTGGGTGTGGTGTTCTCGCGCTTCCTCGAGGTCGACATCGACGTCGGCGTGATGATCGGGATGTTCATCGTCCTCTTCTACGCCGTGCTCGGCGGCATGAAGGGCATCACGTACACGCAGGTCGCGCAGTACGTGATCCTGATCTTCGCCTTCATGGTGCCGGCGATCTTCATCTCCATCCTCCTCACCGACAACCCGATCCCGCAGGCCGGCTTCGGGTCGGTGCTCGAGAAGCTCGACGGCCTGCACGAACAGCTCGGCTTCGCCGCGTACACCGACGGCGAAAAGCCGCTGATCGATGTCTTCTGCATCACGATGGCGCTGATGGTCGGCACCGCCGGCCTGCCGCACGTAATCATCCGCTTCTACACCGTGCCGAAGGTCCGCGACGCCCGCGTGAGCGCGGGGTGGGCGCTCCTGTTCATCGCGATCCTCTACACGACCGCGCCGGCCGTCGCGGCGTTCGCGCGCACCAACCTCATCCAGACGGTGGACGGCGCAGCCTACGCCGAGGGCGCGGAGCGACTGCCGCAGTGGTTCAGGACCTGGGAGAACACGGGCCTCATCGCGTGGGTCGACAAGAACGGCGACGGTCGCGTGCAGTACAGGAAGGGGGCCGCGTTCGTCGGTACGCCGGAGTTCCTCGAGCCCCGCGGCGCGCACGGACAGCGCACGATCTCCAACGCGCCGACCGACAACGACAACGAGCTGTACATCGATCGCGACATCATGGTCCTCGCGAACCCGGAGATCGCGAACCTCCCCGCGTGGGTCATCGCGCTCGTCGCGGCGGGCGCGCTCGCGGCGGCGTTGTCGACCGCGGCGGGGCTGTTGCTCGTGGTGTCCACGGCGATCAGTCACGACCTCCTCAAGCGCACGCTGCGCCCGGACATCAGCGAGAAGAACGAGCTGCGCGCGGCGCGCCTCGCGGCGGTGGCGGCGGTGCTGGTGGCGGGTTACTTCGGCGTGAGACCGCCCGGCTTCGTCGCGCAGGTGGTGGCGTTCGCGTTCGGGCTCGCGGCGTCGAGCTTCTTCCCGGCGATCATCCTCGGGATCTTCAGCCAGCGCGCGAACCGGCAGGGCGCGGTCGCGGGGATGGTGGTCGGCATCGGCTTCACCGCCGCGTACATCCTGTACTTCAAGTTCCTGGGCGGGACGCCGGATCAGTATTGGTGCTCGATCAGCCCAGAGGGGATCGGCACGGTCGGGATGCTGCTGAACTTCGGCGTGGCGCTGACGGTCGGGCGCTTCACGCCGCCGCCGCCGGATCACATCCGGGAGCTGGTCGAGCAGATCCGCGTCCCGAAGAAGGCGGAGTGAGGACGGCGCCGCCGTCGAAGTCCCCCCGACGGCGCCGCCCCTGCTCACGCGGCTCAGCGAATCAGCGCGATCGACTCGGCCTTCGCGACGACGGTCATCGAGTCCGGCGCGCGGTCCACGGAGGCGGACAGCGACGCGAGCCTGTCGAAGCGCAGCACGGCGTCGTTGCTCTTCTCCGCGACGTAGAGGCGCAGGCCGTCGTACGCGCAGTCGACCGGGTTGCCGAGCATCGTCGACGCGCCTCCGACCGTGACCCGCGGCGTGACCGAACCGTCGGCTTCCGAGGCGCCCTCGATCACGAAGATCTGGCCGTCGGTCGCGTCGCCCGGGTCGCCGACGTCGGTCACGAACGCGAGGTCCGCGCCGGCGTCGTAGGCGACGCCGTGCAGGTTCACGGACCCGTCCGGGACGATCACCCGGGTCGGGCCGCTCGCGCCGCGGTCGCTCGAGAAGTCGTCGTAGACGAGGAGCGCGCCGTCGGTGCCGGTCGCGAAGAGCAGATCCGCGTCGGCCTCGTAGTACACGTCCCAGACGGAGCGGTCGCCGCCGAGGTCGTCGATGATGTTGTCGGGCGCGACGTCGCCGCTCGCGTTCGCGCTGAAGATCTTGATGGCGCGCGCGCCGAAGTCCGCGACGATCAGCATCGTGTTGCGGACCGTGAGGCCCTTCGGTGAGACGAGCGTGGTCGCCGCGCCGAGGATCATGCTCGACTCGTCGCTGACCTCCCACGCCTTGAAGGTCTCCGCGAAGTTCTTGCCCGCGCCGAGGAACTGCGAAGCGACGTAGGTCAGCAGCGACACGAGCACGAGGGTCGCGGCGATGCGCCGGATCGTGTCGTGGCCTCGGCGCTCGGGCGAG
>JAUHYN010000918.1 GCA_030426505.1 bacterium
TATCCCAGCTGCAGCAGGGGCGTCTGGACGGCGCCGAACCGCTGCTGCTCGAACTCACGGATCGCCAACCGGAATTGGCGGGTCCTTGGCTGAACCTTGGCCGCCTGCAGCTCGAGCGTGGAGATGCGCAGGCGGCGCGCGCTTCGTCGAAGGGATCGAAGGCGCTCGCGAGGAGGATCACCGGGATGCCGCTCGTGGACGCGTCGCCCTTCAGGTGCGCGCAGAGATCGTACCCGTCGAGGCCGGACATGCCGACGTCGGCGAGGATGGCGTCCGGTCGCAGCTCGCCGGCGCGGGCGAGGGCGGACTGCCCGTCGTCGACGGCGACGACGCGGTACTCGGTCGCTCCGAAGGTCATGTCGACGGCCCGTTGGATCGTCTTGCTGTCGTCGGCGACGAGTATCGTTTTCGTCATCTCGTGTCGTCCCAGCGCACGGAAATCACTCGGAGTTCCGTACACAATGCGTCGACGTGCGGGGTAGCACGGGTCCACCCGGCGTTCAAGGTTGCGCGGAGAGTCGCAGGACGAGCGCGCGCTCCGGCTCGAGGCGGACGCCCCTCAGCTGCCGCGCTTCGGGATCGAACTCGCCCTGCGAGGCGAGCGCGACCGACTCCTCGCCCGCGAAGTCGACGACCACCGGCACGTGCTTTCGCGCGTCCTTGTCGCGGTCTTCGAGCTCGATCACGAGCGCCCCGGGCGGGCGGGGAACGCGGACGAGCGCGGAGATCCCGAGCGTGGTGGTGTCATCCGCGGGGCGGTCGAGGCGGTTCGCCGTGACGGTGGAGGTCCGCAGATCGATCGGGCGGTCCTGAACGCGCACGCGCATCCACAACAGCGCGGTGTCCACGAGGTACTTCTGCAAGCGGGCTTGCTCTTCGGCGTCGAGGCGGCCGTCGGCGTCCCGGTCGAAGAGCGCGCGGGTCCGCAGCGCTTCGGTGCCGGGGTTCACGTCGTAGCTGTAGGCGACGACGATCTCGTCGCGCTGCACGCCGACGCGGATCACCTTCGGGTGCTCGAACCGGTGCGCGAGCGCGATCGTCGGCGCGAAGAGGAAGAGGAGGGCGAGCGCGCGGCGCACGCACGGGAGGTTCGCACGGACGCACGCGCCGCGCTTGTCCCGGGGCGTCGAGTCACCCATTCTCCTCGGCGGTGCCTCGCCGCCTCGCACCTCTGTTCGCCGCGCTCGCGGTCGCGTGTACGCCGAGGCAATGCACGCGCGAGCCCGCCGTCTCACAGCTCGTGCTCGGGACGACCGAGGAGCCCGCTTCGATCGATCCGGCGTTCGCGGGATCCTCCGCGGCCCACGAGCTGAGCCGCCTCGCGTACCTCGAGCTCACCGAGTTCGACGAGGACTGGAACGTCGTCCCGCGCCTCGCCGCGGCGCTCCCGACCGTCGAGACCTCGACCGGCGCGATGATCGCGCGGTGGCGCCTGCGCGAGGGCTACGCGTGGTCGGACGGCCGCCCGATCACCGCCGAGGACGCCGTGTTCGCGCGACGGATCGAGGCCGACCCGCGGTTCGAGGCGCCGAACTTCGAGGTCGCGAAGCGCGCGGAGCTGCACGCAGAGGACGCCACGCACCTCACCGTCACGTGGGACGCGACCTTCGCCGACTACGCCGCGCCCAAGGTGCATGCCGTCTTGCCGCGCCACGCCTACCCCGAGCCGGAGGGCGCGTCGTTCGCGGGGCTCGGTCGCTCCGTCGCGCCGGCGTCGGGGCCGTACCGCCTCACCAAGTGGGTGCCGGGGCAGCACGCGATCTTCGAAGCGAACCCGGAGTTCGGCGGGGCGCGGCCTTCGATCGAGCGCGTCGTCTACCGCTTCTTCCCGAGCGAGGACGCGCTCGAAGCGGAGCTCGCGAGCGGCGGCGTCGACGCGGTCGGGGAGGCGTCGGGCCTCGGGCTCGAGCGCGCGCAGAACCTCGCGCCCGCGCTCGAAGCGACGCACGTCTTCGAGTACACGGACTCCGGGTTGCTCTTGCACCTGTCCGTGGACCTCGCGCACCCGCGGCTGAAGGACGTCGAGGTGCGCCGCGCGATCTCCGCCGCGATCGATCGACGCGCGCTCTGCGATCTGGTGTACGGCGAGCGCGCGACCCCGGCGTTCGGCTTCTTCCCGCCGCGCCACGCGGGCTACGTGGACGCGTCGATCGAGATCGAGGTGCCGCCGCTCGCCGAGCTCGCGAAGGGTGCGGAGCCGCTGCGCCTCGAGTACATGACCGGGAGCCAAGCGAGCGCGCGCGCCGCCGCGTACGTCGCGGACGCGCTCGGCCGCGCGGGCTGGGCGGTCGAGTTGTCGGCCGCGCCGGCGGCGGTCGTGATGAAACACCTCCGGGGCGAAGCCGCGCCGCTGACGTTGCTCGCGTTCCGGATGCGCCCGGACTGGGACGGCGCGAGCGCGCTGGTCGCGGGCGGGACGCGAAACTTCTCCGGCTACGCGGATCAGGAGGTAGCAGGTCTCCTCACGAAGGCGCAGACGACCGTGGACCCCAGCGCCTGGGGGCGCCACTTGCAAGCGGTCGAACGGCGCTTTCGCGGGGACCTCCCGCTGATCCCCCTCGCGTACCGACCGGCCGTCAGCGTTCGCCCCAAGGACCTGAGAGGCTGGCGTCCTACGGGCACCACGACCCCCGTGACCTGGAACGCCGAGGCCTGGCGACGCGGCGGCGACTGAACACGCGTTGCGCGGACGCGAGTCACCGCGGTGGATGGACGGATGCTCGCGCAGCCCGTACGCTCAGCGTGAGGTGATCCGTCGAATCGGGTCATCGGGTGGACACGTGCGCGCAGCCGAGAAGCGACCGCGAACGACGATGAATCAAGCGCGATCCCCGGTCGCGTTCGGCAAGTACATCATCACGCGCCGTATCGCGCGCGGTGGTATGGCCGAGATCTATCGCGCGCGCACACGCGCCTCGCAGGGCGAGGAGTCGCGCTGGGTCGCGGTGAAGATGATGCGCTCGTCGCTCGGTCACGAAGACCTGCGCGAGCGCCTCTTCGAGCGCGAGGCGCGCATCGCGAGCAAGCTGCACCACCCGAACGTCGTCCCGATCTACGAGTACGGCCAGGAGATGGATCGGCCGTTCCTCGCGATGGAATACGTGCGCGGCCGAGACCTCTCGCACCTCCTCAAGAACGAGAAGAAGGGCCGCGAGCTGCTGCCGTTCGAGATCGGTCTGTACATCGGCTACCTCGCGGCGCGCGGCCTCGGCCACGCGCACCGCCTCGTGGACGACGCGGGCGGATCGCTCGGCATCGTCCACCGCGACATCAGCCCGGGCAACGTGATGGTCGGCTACGACGGCGCGGTGAAGGTGCTCGACTTCGGCGTCGCGCGCATGAACGAGACGCAGGGCGTCCACACGCAGACCGGCACGCTGCGCGGGAAGTTCGCGTACATGTCGCCGGAGCAGACCCTCGGCGAGGACATCGACGCGCGCAGTGACGTCTTCTCGCTCGGCACGGTGCTCTACGAGCTGCTGACCGGCATCAACTGCTTCCGCGCGCAGAACCCGATCGCGACACTGGAGCGCGTGCAGGGGCTGAGGCCCGTGCCGCCCTCGCGTGCGAATCGCGCGATCCCCAAGAAGGTGGATCGGATCCTCGCGCGCTGCCTCGCGAAGGACAAGAAGCGCCGCTACAAGGACGCGCAGGCGCTCTGCGAAGCGATCGGCGGCTTCCTCGACGAGATCGACTTCGACGGGCGCGAGGCGCTGGTCGATCACCTCGGGACGGCGTTCTCGTGGGAGAAGCACGAGGAAGAGAGCGAGCTCATCCGCGAGGAGGAGGAGGTCGCGCTGTTCGACGTGGTCGACTTCGCGGCGCTCCGCGACGACACCGGCCTCGACGCGCGCCACATCGCGATCTCGCAGGAGGAGGAGGCCTCGCAGTCCGAGGTCAAGAACGTCCGCGCGCAGCACAAGATCGA
>JAUHYN010000919.1 GCA_030426505.1 bacterium
TGCCCACAGTTCTCCGCCTTCACGTAGACGTAGCCGCCCTGGTTGTAGACGTAGAGGTTGCCGGAGATCGTCATCGCTTCACTCCGCTCCGAGGATCGGCTGGCGCGCGACGCGGACGTCGTCCGCGACCGCCGTCTCGACCACGGATTCCGCGCCCAGCGCTTGCTGCGGCGGCGTCCAGTTCATGGGGAGGTTGAAGTGCGTCGCGCCCTCGCGCTCGAGGACGAGATCCGCCGAAGGCACGTCGACCGCACGCATCGTCACCTTGCCGTCCACCGGCGGTGCGCCGCCGTCCGGCACCACCGCCGTCACGCGGAACGCGACCGGCGGCTCGATCTTCGCCATCGACATCGACAGGCGCTGCCCGCGCTCCGAGAGGACGAGCTCGCGCTGCACCGCTTGATCGGGGCCGACGAGGACTTCGACCTTCATCGCGCGCGCGTCGTTGTTGATCACGTGGACGTCGACGTCGCGCTTGCCGTTCTTGTATTCCTTCTCGACGCGGCCCCACGTGGTGGGCGCCACGAACGCCGCGCCGTCCACACCGACGACCGGCATGTACGCGCCGACGGCGACGTCCTTCATGTCCGCCGACAGTGCGTCGAGGAGCTTCTGCACCGGGGCGAGCTCTTTCTCGGCCGCGGCGAGCTTCTTCTCCGCGCCGCGATCGTCGTACGCCAACCCGCTCACGTCGGTGAGCTGGCCGAGCTCGCCGGGCAGCGCCTCCGCGCGCCCGCTCCAGTACGCGAGCGGCACCTCGGCGAACGCGCCGGCCGACGCGATCGTCGTCTTCAGCTCCGCGACCGCTTCGTCCGGGCTCGCTCGCCACAGATCGTGCGCCGCCACGCGCGCCGCGAACACGCGCGCCTTCGCCTCGGCCGCCGCGATCGCGGTGTCGATCGCGACGCCCTGCTCCGCGATGCGATCCGGGAACGCCGCGACCTCGGCGTCGATCGCGTCGAGGCCGTCGAGGCCGTCCGTCTTCGTGCGCTCCATCAGCTTCGCGAGGTCTTCCGCGAGCGCGAGGAGTGGCTTGTTGTCGAAGCCGAGCTTCTTGTGGACGGCCTCCGCGTCGTCGAGGCGACCGCAGAGGTCGTCGATGCGCGTCAGCTGCGTGCGGACGCCGGCCTGCGTCGCGATGAGCCGCTGCGCCTGCTGCTCGATGACGTCGAACGGTCCGAAGATCTGACCGAAGCGCTGCGCGATCTGATCGATCGAAGCGGCGTGTTGCTTCGCGCTCGCGTCGTTCAACGCGGGGTCCTCGATCGCGGTGGTCAGCACCTGGCTCGCCTCGTCGACGAGCGCCTGCGCCGCCGCTTCGACCTCCTTCGTGGCGGCCTTCACCGCGTCGGCGTCCGGCAGATCCGCGTAGCGCTGCGCGCGCTCTTCGATCTGCTCCTTCACCGCCTCGAAGTGCGTATCGAGCATCTTCGCGAACGCGCTGCGCACGCGCATGCGCGCGCTCGTGACCTGCACCTTCGGCGCGAGGTCCTGCTGCATCTGGCGCAGCGTGACGAGCGAGACCGAGTCGTCCGTGAGGCCCTCGGCTTCCTGCTCGAGGATCTTGCGGACCTCGACGCGCACCTGCAGGCCGTCGCACTCCACCTCGTACGGCTTGCCCGGCTCCGCCGTGCCGTGACCGACGAGCGGGTGGTACTTACGGTAGACGACCGCGACCGTGCCGTCCGCGCCGGTCAGTCGCGCGCGCACGCGCTCGACCGCGTGCGCGTGGTTCGCGTCGCAGCCGTCGGTGCCGTGACCGTGGCCGTCGCATTGGAAGTTCTCGGTCTGCGAGAGCACGCCCTCGACGAGGTCGCCCTGGTTGCCGTTCCCCGCGGGGACCGCGACCTCGCCCTCGGCGAGGACATCCGGCTCGTCCTGGCCGGGGTGCTTCGCGTACGTGACGACGTAGTAGCGTTGAGCTGGAGCGTTCGGCTGTGGCATCGGAGGCACCTACATCCTACATCATTATCCCACAATCTGGGCGTGGGACGTTCGGCCCACGGACGATTGTGGCGGGGCGTCAGGTGTACTGAAGCTGCCCCTGTTTCTCCGCGTACTTCTGGGCCACGACGTTCGCATTCATGCGGTTCGCGTCCACCTGGGCCTCGAGGAACTGGAACTTCTCCGGCTCGACGACCTTGGACTTGCCCTGCGCCGGGATGCGGATCCCCCGCACGAAGAGCCCCGCGCCGCGGACGCCGATCCGCACCGCCTTGTCGCTCGCGAGGAGGAAGGCCTGGCCCTCGCCGTGCCGGGTGGGCGGCTCGGCGGCGAGGATCGGGATGAACAGGCTCACCTGCGTGCGCGCGCGCCCGTCCGGAAACTGCGCGGGGAACGGGAAGGACGGGAGCCCGAGCGGCTTGGCCCGCCCCTCGGGCGCGAGCGTGAACACCGCCGGCGTGGCGGTCGGCGCGAAGGTGACCATCACGCCGTCCTGGTTGCCCTGCATCGGGCGCTGGATCGTGAACTTGGGCGGCTTGAACGGCGCGTTCGCCATGTCCACCGCAGCCGGCCGCTCCGGCCCCTTCACCGTCGTGACCTCGAGCCGGTACGACTCGCCGTTCGGGAAGCGGAACTCGCCCGGAGTCGAGGGCGACGCGAAGACCACGTGCTCCTGGCCCTGCGTGTTGCGGATGATGGCGGAGACCTCGCCGTCGGCCGTCTTGAGGCGACCGATGGCGCGGTCGCGGTAGTCGCTGCCGGGCTTGTTGTCGATGACCGCGGAGGCTTGCTCTTGATCCCCCGTAAGGTCCTTCTCGGTGGCCCAACCACCTACCTTCGACATCCGCACCTTGTAGATCGCACCGGAGGCCACGATCGGCGATTTTCGAGGCGAAGAGGGCGCTTGGTCAATCGCCATTCGTCGGTCATCGTCGGTGAAACTCCTAGTGTGACATTGTCGGGAAGAAACCGAGAATATGATCGTATCATGGCACGCCGAAGTGGCATGATCGGAGGCCCCGTGATCCCGAAGACCCCCCGCACCTCGGCGAACGCCGCACGCCTCGTCCAAGAGGCAGCCACCACGCGCGAGGCGAAGGCAAAACTCGAAGCGCTCGTCGAAGCCGCCGCGCGCGACCTCCCCTCCGCGTTCGTCGCGCCGACCGGCACCGGCCTCGCGCTCGAGGACGTCGACGCCGCGTTCGCCCGCACCGCGAACACCCAGGCGAAGGTGGTGAAGCGCCGCCTCGATCAGTGCATCCGCACCCTGCGCCGCGAAGGCGAAGGCCGCGCCTCGGAGCCCGCGCTCCGCGTGCTCGCCAACGACGCGCTCCGCCTCGTCGTCGAACACGTCGCGTGGCGACGCCTCGGCGAGCTCGCGACCCAGCACACCGCGGACGGTGGCGCCTCCGGTCCGTCGAACGTCGCGGTCCGCCAGGGCGGCTCCGCGCGCTTCGCGACGATCCAACAGCTCCACCGCCGCCTCACCAGCGACGACCCCGCGCGCTTCCGCGGCCTCGCGACGCTCGCCTTCCGCGACGACGACAACGCCGCCCCCGCCGCGGGCCCCGCGGCCCACGCGCGCCTCGAAGCCCACGAGCGCGAGGCCCTCGCCGACATCCTCGGCAGCAACGATCCCCTCGTGAACGAGCGCCTCGCCGGCGGCGAGTCCCTCGACGCCGTCCGCCCGCTCCTCCTCGAGCGCATGATCCCCGTGTCGATGAACCCGCCCGAGAAGGCGGACCTCGAGGCGACCAAGAAGGACGCCGGCGGACTGATGTTCGACCTCGGCACGAACACGTTCGTGCAGCGCGACCGCAGCTGGGCGTACCCGATCTCGCTCGGCCAACTCTTCGACTACGAGGTCGACGGGGTCGTCATCAAGATCGACGACCTGCACCTCCAACAGGTGCTCGGGCACACGTCCAAGGCACCGCGCTGGGCCATCGCGGTGAAGTTCCCGCCCGAGGAGCGGACCA
>JAUHYN010000920.1 GCA_030426505.1 bacterium
ATCGTGAACAACGAGTCGCGGGAGATCATCCGGCAGCTCGACACGGTCGCGATCGGGATGGGCGACTCCGACGTGACGTTCTGTCCGGCGGGGCGTGAGGCGGAGATCGACGCGGTGATCGACGCGATCTACGAGCCGATCAACAACGGCGTCTACCGCTCGGGGTTCGCGGGCTCACAGGACGCGTACCTCGAGGCCGTCACCGAGCTGTTCGAAGCGCTCGATCACTACGAGGACGTGCTGTCGAAGCAGCGCTACCTCTGCGGCGACACGATCACCGAGGCCGACTGGTGCCTGTTCACGACGCTCGTGCGGTTCGACGTCGTCTACTACACGCACTTCAAGTGCAACCTGAAGCACGTGTACGAGTACCCGAACCTCTTCGACTACCTCAAGGAACTCTACCAGGTGCCGGGCGTGAAGGAGACGTGCAACTTCGCGCACATCAAGGGGCACTATTTCGAGAGCCACAAGTCGATCAACCCGCACGGCATCGTGCCGAAGGGGCCGCGCATCGCGCTGGGCGGGAAGCACGATCGCGATCGCTTCGCGTGACGTCCGATCTCGACGTCGTCCGCGACTATCACGCGCGCACGAAGCACGCGCCGGGGCGGTACGCGAGGAGCCTCGGGTACCTCGACTGGGACACCCAACCGAACCCGTTCCGGCGCTACGAAGGCGCGCCGATCGCGTCGCTCGACGTGGTGCCGCCGAACGGTGAGCCGCGCTACGACGCGATGTACTCGGGTGCGTTGGCGCCGGCGCCGCTGACGCGCGCTTCGATCTCGCAGCTGTTGTTCGACAGCCTCGCGTTGTCAGCCGAGAAGGCGGCGGGCGAGAACCGGTGGTGGCTGCGCGTGAACCCGTCGAGCGGGAACTTGCACCCGACGGAGGGGTACTTGGTGCTCCCCGCGATTTCGGAGGTGGCCGAGGCGCCGGCGGTGCATCACTACGCGCCGCGCCAGCACGCGCTCGAGGCGTTGATACCGCTGGCGGACGACGAGCTTCTGGCGTTGGTCGCGCCGGGCGCGTTCCTGTTCGGCTTCACCTCGATCCACTGGCGCGAGGCGTGGAAGTACGGCGAGCGCGCGTACCGTTACTGCCAGCACGACGTCGGGCACGCGATCGCCGCGGTGTCGTTGGCGGCGGCGCTCCTCGGGTGGCGCGCGCGTCTCGCGCCCGTGCGGGATCGAGACTTGGCGGTGTTGCTCGGCGTCGCGGCGCAGGCGGGGCCGGAGCGCGAGCACCCGGACGCGCTGTTGGTGATCGAGACGACGGCGGGGATCTCCAACTTCACACCCGACGCCGGCGTCCTCGCGCGCCTGTCGGGGACGCCGCACGGCTTCGCACCGAACGCGCTGAGTCGAGAGCACCACGACTGGCCGATCATCGACGCCGTCGCGCGCGCCGCGACGATCGCGGAGGCGCCCGAGTTCGCACCGTGGTCGCGCGTCACGCACGAGCTCCCGCGCCATGACGACGCGCCCGACGCGCGCCACGTGATCCGCACGCGCCGCAGCGCGGTCGCGATGGACGGCCGCTCCGGCCTCACGCGCGACGCGTTCTACGAGATGTTGCTGCGCGCCGCGCCGGGCGAAGGGCACCGCCCGTTCGACGCATTGCCGTGGTCACCGCGGATCCACCTCGCGCTGTTCGTCCACCGCGTCGCCGGGCTCGACCCCGGGCTGTACGTGATGCTCCGGGATCCGAGCGCGGTGTCGACGTGGGAGCGCGCGCTCCCGGACGGCCTCGACTGGTCGCGACCCGAAGGCTGCCCGGCCTCGCTGGATCTGTTCCGGCTGCGGGTCGGCGACGCGAAGGAGGTCGCCGCAGCGATCAGCTGCGGGCAGGAGATCGCGGCCGACGGCGCGTTCGCGGTCGCCATGATCGCGGACTTCGACGCCGCGCTCGAAGCGCACGGCCCGTGGTTCTACCGCGCGCTCCACTGGGAGGCCGGGGCGATCGGGCAGGTGCTCTACCTCGAGGCCGAGGCTGCCCAGATCCGCGCGACGGGGATCGGGTGCTTCTTCGACGACCTCACGCACGAGATCCTCGGGCTCGACGGGGCGGGCCTGAGGACGCTGTACCACTTCACCGTCGGCGGCCCGGTGGAGGACGCGCGCATCCAGACGACGGATCCGTACGCCGATGTCCGCCGCGCGCTCGAGTCGCGCGAGCCGTGATGATCGCGCGACATGCGCGTAGACTCGCCGCGTGGAGGCGCTGGTCATCGTCGTCGTCGCGGCGCTGGGCCTCCCGGCGCTCGGGGCCTTGGCGTTCCGCGCGTTCGTCGGTCGACAGGAGGCGCTGCCCGAGCCGTCGAAGCCGACCGCGCCGAGGCGCCGCGATGGCGTTGCGGCAATCGTGGACGCCGTCGCGGACGCGCTCCTCGTGGAGTCCGGCGACTTCCGCGTCCCCGGCCGACTGGCCGGCTGCCCTGTGGAGGTCGATTACGACCAGGCGCGCGACGCCTTCTCCGTGTCGCTGATGGGCCTCGTCGAGGGGATCGCGATCGCGCCCTACCGCGCAGTGCTGCGCAACCTCGTGGACGGCGGCTACGTTACGGGCGACGAAGCGTTCGACCGTACGTTTCGGATCCAGGGCGGCGAAGGGCGGGTCCGCGCCGCGCTCGACGCGCCCACGCGCGCAACGCTCGTCCACGTCGCGCCGCAGATCACGGTGAGCGACGGTCGCCTCGAGGCGACCATCGAGGGGCCGATCCACCGCGCGGCGCTCCGTGACGTGATGAGCGCACTCGAGGCGCTCGGCGACAGGCTGTCGTCGGGCGGCGGTGTGGTCGAGCGGATCGCGGCGCACGTCGCCGAGGATCCGCACGCGGGCGTCCGGCGCGCGTGCCTCGAGTTCCTCGTTGAACACCACGCGGACGAACCCGAGACGGCCGACACCGCGTACCGCGCGCTCGACGACGAAGACGCACGAGTGCGCCTCTTCGCCGCGACGGCGCTCGGTGCCGCGGGCTTCGAGGTCGCCGCCGCGATCGCGCTGGATCCCGAGGTCGAGACGGATCTCCGCGTCGCCGCGTTCCGCGCCGCGGTGCCGCACGCGCCCGCCGATCGGCGCGTCGAGCTCGCGGTCGCTCTCGAGATCGAAGGCAGCGACTCCGCAGCGGTCGCGCGGTTCGAAGCCGCCGAGGCCTACCGGATCACCGCGCTGAGCGAAGACGTGCGGGCGCGGGTCGACGATGTATCGAGTCCTGTTGCGCTCGCTGCCGTCCGCGCCGCGCGCGTCGTCGGGGACGCGACGTGGTCTCCGAGACTGATCACCGCGCTCCAATCCGATCCCGACGACGACCTGGTCGTCGCCCTGTGTCGCGCGCTCGAAGCGCACGCCGGGGTCGAGGCCGTCGCTCCGCTCGACGCCTACGCCACGGGCGTGCTGCGCGCGCGACGTGTTCGCGACGCGGCGCAAGCTGCCTTGCAAGCGGTACGGTCGCGTTCGAGCCAAGACGCGGGCGCGGGCCAACTCTCGGTGGTCGAAGGGGACCGCGGTCAGCTCAGCGTCGCAAAGGAGGCGGGCGCGCTGTCGCTCGACGCCGAAGACCGCGAGCCGTGAGCGCGGGGTCCACGACCGCATCAGCGCGCCCGGGCAAAGGTGCAGTACCGTTCGATCAGAGACCCGGCACAGTTCGCACGCGGCGAACGATCGAGAAACCGGGCTGGAGGGGCTCCGACGCGTCGTACACGCACGTCTCCTCGTCGAAGTACGCCGTCGCCAACGTGAGCCACCCGACGAAGCTGCCCAACCCGCCGCAGACCGCCGAGCCGCCGTCGCCACCGCGCGTTCGTCCTGGCTCCGCCACCAGCTCGCACTTGTACGGATCGTCCGCGATGTGCAGGCCGAACGCGTTGGGCACGAGGTGTCGGTCGAAGACACGCACGAAGCCCTCGGCCGGATATTCGA
>JAUHYN010000921.1 GCA_030426505.1 bacterium
AGGGCGTCTCCCGGCGGCACGCCGAGGTGTTCCGCATCGGCGAGATGTACTTCATTCGCGACCTCGGCTCCCGCAACGGGACCTTCGTCGACGGCAGGCGCCTCGAGCCCGGTGTCCCGCTCCCGCTGAAGGTCGGCGCCGTCGTCGGTTTCGGCGACTCGAGCGGGGGCTGGCGCCTCGCGAGCGCGGAGGGCCCGCGCTTGATGGCGGTCGACCAGGAGTCGCTCGCGTCGCGCATCGCCGAAGGCGACTACCTCGTCCTCCCCAGCGAAGAGACGCCGCGCGTCTCCGTCCACCCCGCGCGCGACGGCGTGGGGTGGGTCCTCGAGGACGCCGACGGCGACACCACCGTCGTCGACGACGGTCAGGTGATCGTGGTGGACGGCAAGAGCTTCAAGCTCGAGCTCCCCGCCGCCGCGGAGGAGACGCCGATGTACGCCGTCGCGCGGACGCTCGCGAACCTCTCGCTGCGTCTCGCCGTCAGCCGCGACGAAGAGACGGTCGTCGCCACCGCGATCTTCCACGGCATCGAGTCCGATCTCGAAGCGCGCGAACACTCGTACCTCCTCCTCACACTCGCGCGCGCGTACGCCGAGGACGAGGCCGCCGAGGTCCCCGCCGCCGAGCGCGGGTGGCGCAAGGTGGACGACCTCTGCGACATGCTGAAGGTCGGCCGCAACATGATCGACGTGATGATCCACCGCGCGCGTCAGCAGTTCGCGAAGGCGGGGATCGAAGGGTCGGCGGGGATCGTGGAGTCGCGCCGCGGTCAGCGCCGGTTCGGCGTGGCGCGGTTCGAGATCACGGCGCTGTGACGCGCGCGATCTCGCCGGTCCACGGGAACATCGCCAACACGCCGCCGCGCCCGTCGGGTTCGAAGCGCGTCACCGACGACTCCGAGACGCCCTCCACATAGGTGTAGCGGAAGCGGCGCTCCGCGGTGTCGAGGAGCATGAGCGCGCCGTCGTAGAACGTCTCGATTCCGCCGCCGACGATCACCAACGATGGGTCGGCCGGCCAGGGCGCCATCGTGAAGGCGTGGAGGTTGGTCTGGAACGCGGTCGCGCTCCACTCGGAGTCGGTCGCGAGGTCGTAGGCGAAGGCGGCGTCGTGCCCCCGCCCGACCGCGAGGAGTTGGCCGCGGTGTTCCATCACCGCGAAGAGGGAGGAGCGGAGCATCTGATCGATCGCGAGCGGCTCGAGCTCCTGGATGTCGCCGCGCACGAGGTCGATCGTGAACCACGTGCGCACGTCGCCGGACTCGAACGCGTAGAGCGTGTCGCCCGGGCCGGGCGTCGCGTACTCGATGCGGTGGGGCGGGTAGAAGAAGCGCTCGAGCGGTTCGAGCGTGTCGGCGTCGAACGTCCGGATGCCGCCCCAAGTGTTCTGCATCTGGAAGTGGACGTTCGCCATCACGACGATCTTCGAGAGGTCCTCGGTGAAGTGCAGCTCGTGGATGCCGCCGTCCGAGTACCCGTCGCCGAAGCGGTCCGGATCGAACGCCGCCGAAGCCAACAGCGTGCCGTCGGCGGCGAAGCGCCCGATGCTCCAGTCCTGCATTCGGCCGAAGACGCCGACGAAGCCGTCGCCGCGCGCGTCGCGCGTGACCGCGGTGAGGCAGGTCTCGGTCGCGCGCGAAGAGGTGACGGTGAGCGTGTCCGGGTCGAGGAAGAACAAGCGCTTGTCGATCTCGAGGACGCCGAAGTCGCAGCGCTTGCCGTAACCGAGCTCGGGCGCGAGGACCACGACGCGATCGTCGAGTGTGACGACGTCGTGGATGTAGCCCTCGTAGAAGTTGTAGCGGAACGGCTGCCGGTTGACTTCGATGTCGCGCGGCTGCCGCAGCGGGCCCTCGACCAGCTTCACCTTCTCCACGACGAACGCCATCGGCGCGTCGTCGAGCGGGACGTGGACGTCGACGCGACACCCGTCGCACGCGTGACGCCCCACGCCGGGCGCGGTCGACTCGAGCGGGCACGCGCCGAACGCGGTGGGGAGCTCGGCGCAGACGCGGCCGGCCGGATCTACGCGTACGGTCATCGTCCCGGGGCGGCAGTCGAGTGAAACGGTGACGGCGCAGTCACTCCGACTCACGATCGTGGGGACGCAGCGCGGCTCGAGGCACGGGACGTCGATCGCGACGTCGGGCGAGAAACCGGGGCAGACGCGGTCGAGGGCGGAGGCGGTGAGCGCGGGCGTCGTCGCGTCGGCGAGCGTGCGGACGCCGTCTTCGCCCCAGGATCCGATCCAGTCGGCGTCGGGGAGGCGAGGCGCGCAACCGATCGCGGGCTCGAGGTCCAGGCGATCCTCACCGGCGCGGAGCGCGTCGAGGATCCCGTTCGCCGCCAGCGTCGCGTCGGAGAAGCCGACGAGCCTCACGTCCCCGTCGCGCCGCGCGGCGACGAACAGCGGCGCGCTCGGATCCCACGCGGTGAGCGGGCCCGTCGCGGCGACTTCGCCGCTCGCGTTCAGCTCGACGACCGCGACGAACGTGACGTCTTCGGGCGGCTCGGCCGCGACGGGCTGGGTGCCCTTGCACGCGACGAGCACCAGCAGCCAGGCGAAGCGCCTCACAGCGGGCTTTCGAATCGATTCGCGACGCCGAAGTTGATGAACCACTCGCCGCTGTTGAGGTCGTTCATCAACGAGAAGTTCAGGAACGGCACCGCGTAGTAGTCGAAGAAGGTCGCGATGGGCTCTACGCCCTCGTCGCCGTCGCCCCACGAACGCAGGACCTCGGACATCGACACGCCGACGTGGATCCCGAAGTTGCGCCGCCGCTCCTCCCACCGCTTCACGGGCGAGTACTGGTCGGTGTTGAACGCCACGCCCGCCTGCACGTACCTCAACAGGCCGGGGTCACGGTCCATCAGCTCGAAGACGCCTTTGCCCTTCACGTCCAGGTAGTACGTCATGCCGGTGTAGTCGTTGATCCACTTGAGCACCGATTTGTCGTTTTGCAGGAAGTCCGGGCTCGGGACGTAGCTGATCCTGAACCCGATCAACGACGCCGCGGTCGGCGACAGCTTCGTGAGCAACCCCAGCGCGACCCCGAAGCTGTTGGCGACGACGTCACCCGCCTCGAAGCCGAACTCCGTGAACCCGTCGATCAGCTCCACCCAGTTCGAGACCAGGAACGTCGCGCCCGCGCCCCACCACGCTGCGTGGGTCTTCGACATGCCGAGCGCGCGGTACAGCCCGTACGTGAAGTGGGTCATCAAATACGAGGAGTACGCGTGGCCCGTCTTGTCCGCGCCGCCCGCGTAGGTGTCCTGACCGAACGCCCCGGCGTCGCGCCAGGAGAACGGCTTCAGGCCGTCCGACCACCACGCGTCCACCGCCCACACGCCGAGGAGCGCGACGACCGCCGCGCTCGCGCCGATCACCGCGAGGGGGTGCGAGGTGTCGACCTCGTCCTCGGGATCCTCGAACGTGACGGTTTGTTCGGCGGGGGTGGACTCGGCCCCCGGAGCGGCGAGCATGGGCTTCAGGTTCAGCTCGGGCGTCGTCCCCGCGAGGGCGGCGAGGAGGGCGAACGTAGAACCGGCGGGGGACACGAGGAGCCTCGTGACACGAGATCAGGCGGCGGATTCGGCCTGCTTCGCGTCGGCCTCTGCGTACATCGCTTCGATGTCATCCGCATAGTGGTCGTTTACCTTGGCTCGCTTCACCTTGAGCGTGGGCGTGAGCTCTCCGCCCTCGATCGACAGCGGCTTCGCCGGGACCGTCCACTTGCGGATGTGCTCGACGCGGGCGAACTCCTTGTTCACGGCGTCGACGTCGGCCTGGATGAGCGCCTTGAGCTTCGGGTTCGACCTCAGATCCGTCGTCGACTCACCGTTCGCCTCGGCCCACTTCTTCGCGGCCTCCTGGTCGATGAAGAGCAGGGCGGAGAGGAACTTGCGGCGGTCGCCGATCAC
>JAUHYN010000922.1 GCA_030426505.1 bacterium
GGACGTCTTCCGGATCGGCGCGCTCGACGCGGGCTTCGTCTACTTCCGCGAGGGCGGGCTGATCGTGTACGGCGAGCTGGACCGCGCCGAGTGCCCGCCGCGACCCATCGGCCAAGACCTGACGGCCTGGTGGTTCGCGCCCCTCGCGGGCGGCACCGTCGCGTTCACGACGGATTCGGGGTCGTCGATCACCGCGCCGACGGAGGCGCACGTCGTCCGGATCCAATCCCCGAGCCCGTGATAGCGTCCGCGGTCGATGGACCTCTCCCGCTGGAAGGACGAGATCGCGATCGTCACCGGGGCCTATGGCAGGATCCTCGCGCCCGACGACGTGGCGATCCTCATGCGGCCGACCGACCAGCCCTCATGAACGCGCGACGTACGCTCCAACGGCTCTACCGCGACCGCCACGGCTACGACGACGCCCCCGCGGAAGAGCAGGCCGTCCGCGAGGCCGGCTCCGATCCGATGTACGGCGAGCTCATGCCCGCGGCGGCGGAGCGGCTCTTCGACTACCTCGGCCTCGGGCGCCGCGACGTGCTCTACGACCTCGGGAGCGGCATCGGGAAGTTCGTCGCGCAGGCCGCGATCGCGAAGCCGCTACGACGTGTGGTCGGTATCGAGATGGTGCGCCTACGCCACGACATCGCGGTCGAGGTGCTCGACCGCATCGAGCGCGAAGCGCTGTTGGAGGCGGAGACGTTCGAGCTGTGGTGCGGCGACTTCATGCGCCTGCCGATGAAGGACGCGACCGTCGTGTACACGTGCTCGACCGCGTTCCCGGAGCCGCTGATGGCGCGGATGATGCGGCGCCTGAGCCGCCTCCCCGAGCTGCGGTGCTTCGTGAGCCTCCGCGACCCGGACGTCCTGCACGGCTTCGAAGTCGTCGACGTCTTGCGGTTGGATACGAGCTGGAAGCGCCGCGCGCCCGTCTACGTGTACGCGCCACCCCAGCGGAGGTAGAAACGCAGACGAGGGCCAGGCCCAAAGCAAGGGCCTCCGGCCCGCGCAGCGAGCCGGAGGCGACCATAACGGTCCTCCGCTGTCGCGGACGACCTTGGCACAGGCCTCGGACCGGCCGCATTCGCGACCGGCCTCGATCAAGAGCGGAGGGGCCGCAGGCGAATTCACTTCGCCGATAACGGCCCAAGACCGCTATGCGGCCTCGGTGAACTCGGCGTCGATGACGTCGTCGTCCTTCTTGGCCTGGGCGTCACCGTCCGACGGCGCGCCCTGCGGAGCCTGCCCCGCCCCCGACGCGTCCCCGTACAGCTTCGCCGCCATCGCGTTCGCCGCGGACTCGAGGTTCGCCTTGGCCGTAGCCCACGCGGCCTCGTCGTCCTTCTTCAGCGCGTCGCGCGCCTCGTCGAGCGCCGCCGAGACCGACTGCCCCACGTCGACGGGGAGCTTGTCCTTGGCGTCGTTCATCGTGCGCTCGACCTGGTAGACGAGCTGGTCGAGGCCGTTCTTCGTCTCGACCTTCTGGCGCCGCGCCTCGTCCTCGGCCGCGTGCTCCTCGGCGTCCTTCACCATGCGATCGATCTCGGACTCGGTGAGCCCGCTCGAAGCAGTGATCTTCACCGACTGCTCGCGCCCCGTGGCCTTGTCCTTCGCCGACACGTGGACGATGCCGTTCGTGTCGATGTCGAACGTGACCTCGATCTGCGGCGTGCCTCGCGGCGCCGGCGGGATGCCGTCCAGCATGAACTTGCCGAGCGTCTTGTTCGCGCCCGCCATCTTCCGCTCACCCTGGAGCACGTGGACCTCGACGTTCGCCTGCCCGTCCGCGGCCGTGGAGAACGTCTCCGACTTCCGCGCCGGGATGGTCGTGTTGCGCGGGATGAGCGCGGTGAACACGCCGCCGAGCGTCTCGATGCCGAGCGACAGCGGCGTCACGTCGAGCAGGACGACGTCCTTCGCCTCGCCCGTGAGCACCGCGCCCTGAATCGCGGCGCCCATCGCCACGACCTCGTCCGGGTTCACGCTCTTGTTCGGCGCCTTGCCGAAGAACTTCTCCACGCGCTGCTGAATCATCGGCACGCGCGTCGACCCGCCGACGAGCACGACCTCCTGGATGTCGCCCGGCTTCTTGCCGGCGTCGTCGAGGCACTTCTTCGTCGCCTCGAACGAGCGCGACACCAGCGGCTCGATCAGCGCCTCGAACTTCGCGCGCGTCAGCGTGAGTTGCAGGTGCTTCGGGCCAGACGCGTCCGCCGTGAGGAACGGCAGGTTGATCTCGCTCTCGAACGCACTCGACAGCTCGATCTTCGCCTTCTCCGCGGCGTCCTTCAGGCGCTGCCGCACCATCTTGTCGCCGGCCACGTCGATGCCCGTGTCCTTCTTGAACTCCGCCTGGAGCCAATCGATGATCACGCGGTCGAAGTCGTCACCGCCGAGGTGCGTATCGCCGTTCGTCGCGAGCACTTCGACCACACCATCGCCGACCTCGAGGACCGAGATGTCGAACGTGCCGCCACCGAAGTCGTAGACCGCGATGACCTCGTCGGCCTTCTTGTCGAGCCCGTAGGCGAGCGCCGCCGCGGTCGGCTCGTTGATGATGCGCTTGACGTCCAGGCCGGCGATGCGGCCCGCGTCCTTCGTCGCCTGGCGCTGTGCGTCGTTGAAGTACGCGGGGACGGTGATCACCGCCTCCTTCACCTCGTGTCCGAGGTGCGCTTCCGCCGCGCGCTTGAGCTTGAGCAGCACCTTCGCGGAGATCTCCGGAGGCGCGTAGGTCTTGTCGCCCACTTCGACGTGAGCGTCCCCGTTCGACGCGGCCTTCACGGAATACGAGACGCGGTCCGCCTCGCCCTTCACGGCGTCGTACTTCATACCCATGAAGCGCTTCACCGAACCGATCGTGCGCGTGGGGTTGGTGACCGCCTGTCGGGACGCAACCTGTCCGACGAGCGTCTC
Organism: bacterium; assembly: GCA_030426505.1. Classification (GTDB taxonomy): domain Bacteria; phylum Myxococcota; class Kuafuiibacteriia; order Kuafuiibacteriales; family Kuafuiibacteriaceae; genus JAUHYN01. The sequence continues at coordinate 2,917 of JAUHYN010000922.1, forward strand.
GCCCTTGTCGGTCCAGGCCACCACCGAGGGGGTCGTGCGGGCGCCCTCTTCGTTCACGAGGACCTTCGCCTCACCCGCTTCCATTACGGACACCACGGAGTTCGTCGTGCCCAGGTCGATACCGATAATCTTGTTCGTCATCTTCAAAACTCCTCCGGCGCCAAAAACCCGCCGCTTTGTCCGCCAAGTTGAAAACGGGATCCGAGTCGTCAAGGGACGTGCTACACGTCGGGGCACGCATGTTCTCGAAGCTCGTACCGGGACCGATGGTGCGTTTCTTCGCGCGCCCGTACGTGGCCGGAGACAGCATCGACGCCGCGCTCGACGTCGCCGACGAGATCCGACGCACCCGGCAGCTCCTCACCACGTTCGACCTCCTCGGCGAGGACGTGGACACCCCCGAGAAAGTCGCCGCCAACGTCGAGGTCTACGAGCGCCTCATCCAGCGCGTCGCGGACGACACGCGCCTGCGTGTCGGTGAGTACCAACCCACCGTCTCCCTCAAGCCGTCGGGCTTCACACCGGACGAAAGGCACAAGGTTCGGGAACCTCTGGAGCGCCTCGTCTGTTATGCCGACGAGAGACAGGTCGGCGTCACCATCGACATGGAGGACCGCCGCTGGACGGACGTCACGATCGACGTCGCGACCTCGTTGTACCAACGCGGCCTCGACGTGGGGACGGTGCTCCAGACCCGCCTCCACCGCACCGAGTCGGACCTCGCGAAGATCCCCGAGGGGATGCGCGTGCGCCTCGTGATCGGCATCTACCCCGAGCCGCCGGAGGCCGCGATCACCGACAAGGTGCAGATGAAAGAGCGGCTCCTCGACTACGCGCGTGTCCTCCTCGAGCGCGGCGCGTTCGTCGAGTTCGGGACCCACGACGAGGCCTTCATCGAGCGCTTCGCGCGTGAGGTCGCACCCATCGCCCCGGACCGCTGCGAAGTGCAGATGCTCCTCGGCGTCCCGCGCGACGAGATCACCAACAAACTCACCAACGGTGAG
>JAUHYN010000014.1 GCA_030426505.1 bacterium
CCCGCTCTCGCAGGGCGCCACCGTCGCCCCCGACCGCGCGACGCTCGATCGGCTCGCGCGGCGCAGCGACGTCCCGGGCGCGGCCGGGGTACGCGAAGTGAAGTTCCTCCTCACCGACATCGGGACGCCCGACCAGGCGCTCCACCTGATGAACACCAACACGTTCTCGTACCACCACCAGTTCTACGAGGGCGCGCTCGGCGGGACCGCGAGCCTCGAGCGCTTCAACGCCGAGACCTACTTCACCGACGACCGCAAGAACGTCGCGGGCACGATGATCCTCCACGACAACTTCGAAGGCGACGGCGGCGAGGAGGGCGTCTTCGCCGTCGAGTTCTGGCCGACCGATCCGGTGAAGGCGGAGCACGTCGACACCGTGATGAAGGCGCTGGCCGAGGCCGTCCCGTTCGCGCCGGACAAGCTCGCGTACCACCCCGCCGGCAACACGCAGGAGGCGCTCTTCGAACGCGAGCGGGCCGAGTTCGAGGCGCGCGGCGTCCGCACGATCTCCACCGCGACGCTGTTCGAGAACGTGACCTACCAGCCGATGAACCTCGGCGTCGGCTACGGGCGGCTCCGGCTGTTCGACGGCACGCAGGACAACCAGCCGCCCACCGTGCGCGACGTCGTCCTCTTCAAGGACACGCCGAACGACCTCACGCACGTCGCGGGCATCATCACCGAGAACCCGCAGACGCCGCTCTCGCACATCAACCTGAAGGCGAAGCAGAACAACACGCCGAACGCGTTCGTGAAGGGCGCCTCCGAAGACCCCGAGATCCTCGCGCTCGTCGGCAAGAACGTGCGCTTCGAGGTCACGGCCGACGGCCTGCAGATCCGCGAAGCGACCCAGGCCGAGGTCGACGCGAACCTCGAGAAGCTCCGCCCCACCGCGCCGCAGTTCCCGCCGCGCGACCTCTCGATCACCGCGCCGACGCCGCTGTCGCGTGTGGGCTTCGGCGACCGCGAGGCGTTCGGCGCGAAGGCCGCGAACATGGCGGAGCTCGGCAAGATCCTCCCGGCCGGGATGGTGCCCGACGGCTTCGCGGTGCCGTTCCACTTCTACGACGCGTTCATGGAAGAGACCGGCCTGTTCGACCGCGCGCGCGCGATGATCGCCGAGCCGCGCTTCGCTTCGGACGCCGCCTACCGCGAGGACCGACTCGCCGCGTTCCGGCGCGCGATGCGCGACACCGAGATCCCCGCGCACCTCGCGGCGCCGCTCCGCGAGACGCACCGCGCATTCCCGCCCGGGACGAATTTGCGCTGCCGCTCGAGCACCAACAACGAGGACCTCGAAGGCTTCAACGGCGCTGGGCTCTACGACTCGTACACGCACCGCGTCGACGAGGGCGAGATCGACAGGACGATGAAGCAGGTCTGGTCGAGCCTGTGGAACTACCGCGCGTTCGAGGAGCGCGACTTCTACCGCATCGATCACTTCGAAGCGGCGATGGGCGTCCTCGTCCACCCGAACTTCGACGACGAAGAAGCGAACGGCGTCGCCCTCACCCGCAACATCTACGACCCGAACTGGCCCGGCTTCTACGTGAACGTGCAGGTCGGCGAGCAGCTCGTCACGAACCCGCCGCCGGGCGCCACGCCCGACGAGTTCCTCATCAGCGCGATCGGACCGAACCGCGAGTACGAGACGCAGTTCATCCGCCGCTCGAGCCTCACCGACGACGGCGAGCCGATCCTCTCCGACGCGCACACCGACCAGCTGCGGCGCGCGATGGAGACGATCCAGCGCCACTTCAAGGCGCTCTACGGCCGCCAAGCGGATCCGAAGTTCTCGATGGACCTCGAGTTCAAGGTCGACGTCGACGGCGACCTCGTCATCAAGCAGGCGCGCCCCGAGGTCCACCCGGAGGCGCCGGACCTCGAGCCGCTCCTCGCGATCGCGGGCGACCGCCTCGGGTGGCGCGAGCTCCGCCACTTCGACTTCGTCGCGCCCGAGGCCGGTCGGTACGTCGCGACGCTCACTCCCGACGGCGGCGACGCGGACCTCTTCCTCCGCGCGGACGCCGCCGCCACGCCGACGCAGCACGACCAGCGCGCCACCAAGAGCGGCGACGCGATCGACACGATCGCGTTCGACGCCGCGGCGGGCGGTCGCTTCGATCTCGCGGTGTACGGGTGGGGAGCCGAGGCCTTCGCGCTGAACGTCACGAAGGAATGAACACGACGCGCCCGGCAGAACGCCGGGCGCGCCCATCGCGCGCTACTGGAGCGAGATGTCCATCAGGTACGGGCCGAACGACTCCGTGTTGTCGTAGTGCTGGACCCGGATGTAGTAGGTGCCGGCCGCGAGGCCCGCCGCACCCGTGTCGAGCATCGGATCGATCTCGGAGCACAGCCCGTTCGCGTCGTCGTTGTTCGCGAGCTCGGTCATCGCCGAATCGAACAGGAAGATGTTCGTGTCGCCGATCGTGCAGGCGGACGTGTCACCGACCGCCGTGTACGTGACCGCGCTGAGCGAAGCCGTCTGACCCGCCGGGACCGTGAAGCTGTAGTAGTCCACGTCTCCGACCGTGCCGATCGAACCCGACACCGTGACGGTGTTGCCGATCGTCACGCCGCTCGCGTTCGCGGTCGCGATCGTGTCGTTGGCCTCGGTCTCCGTCAGGATGTTGCCCTCGAACATGCACGCCGCGTCGCAGCCGTCGCCCGGCGTGGTGTTGCCGTCGTCGCACTGCTCGCCCGGCTCGACCGCGCCGTTGCCGCAGCCGGTGCCGACCGTCTGGATGTTGATCTGGTACGCCGCGATCTCCGCGTCGTTCAGGAACTCCTCGACGCGCACGAAGTACGTGCCCGCGGGGAGGAGCTGAGCGGCGGCGAGCCCGTCGTACAGCGAGCAGCTGTTGATGCCGCCCTCGTCGTTGCTCGCGATCGTCGTGCCCGACGGATCGAGGATGCGGATCACGGTGTCGTCGTTCTCGCAGACGCCCATCGTCGGCGCGCCGGTCTCCGCGATGATGTAGCCGTCCGAAGGCAGCACGACCGCGAAGATGTCCTGGTCACCGATCGGCGTGAGCGCGTCGGTGAACGTCTGGTCCTGGTTGAGCCCCGTGACCGTGCCGTCCGCTTCGATCATGCAGCTCGCGTCGCAGCCGTCGCCCGGCGTGGTGTTGCCGTCGTCGCAGGACTCGCCCGCGTCGACGACGCCGTTGCCGCAGCCCGCACCGAACGTGGTGATCTGGACCTGGTACGACGCGATCTCCGCGTTGTTCCCGAACTCCTCGATGCGCACGTAGTACGTGCCGCCGGCGACCAGCGGGCTCACGACGTTCGAGCACGCCTCACCGCCGAAGTCGTCGTTGCGCGCGACCTGCGTGAACGTCGAGTCGAGGATCGTCGCGACCGTGTCGCCGCCCATGCAGGTGCCGATCGTCGGGACGCCGGTGACCGCACGGATGTAGCTGTCGGACGGGATGACGACCTCGTAGAAGTCCTGGTTGCCAACGGGTGTGAGCGCGCCGGTGAACGTCATGTCCTGGTTCAGGCCGGTGACCGTGCCGATCGGCTCGACGGTGCAGGTCGACGAGCAGCCGTCGCCGCTCATCGTGTTGCCGTCTTCGCACTGCTCGTTGAAGTCCGGCTCGAAGATGCCGTTGCCGCAACCCGGATCCGAGATCGTGATGTCGACCGTGAGCGGCCCGAACTGCGCCTCGGTCTCGCCCGCGACGTAGATGTAGTAAGTGCCCGCGTCGAGGACCGCCGCGAACGCGTCGACGCGCGGATCGATGTTCGCGCAGCCGCCCTCGGCGTTGACCTGGCCGAGGCTCATGAGGTCGGCGTCGCCGAGCACGAGGAGCGTCGGGTACGGGCAAGCGCCGCTGCCGTCGGAGGTCGTCGCGGTGATCGACTGACCCATCGTGGTGAGGACGACCGGGATGAGCGTGCCCGCCGGAGGGACGTCGATCGACAGCGAGAATGAACCCGCGCCTTCGACTTCGGTGCCGCACGTCGCGGAGCAGCCGTCGCCGCCGACGGTGTTGCCGTCGTCGCAGACCTCGCCCGAGTTCGCCTCGAGGATGCCGTTGCCGCAGTCCGGGCCCTCGCCCACGACGACGACGAGGCGGTACGTGCCCGTCGCGCGGTCACCCGGGTAGCCGGTGACGCGAATGTAGTAGGTGCCGGCGGGGAGCTCGGCCGCATCCGGGTTGAGCGCCGGGTCGATCGTCGAGCACGGCGGGTTGGCGCCGTCGTCGTTGCCCGTGATGAGCGTGGTGCCGTCCGGGCCGTACAGCTCGAGGACGGTGTCGGCGGTGCTCGCCGTGCAGGCGCCCGCGCCGTCGTCGGTCTGCGCGAAGACGTTGCCGCCCTCGGTGACGGCGAACGAGAACCAGTCCTCGTCGTCCACGGTGAGCTCACCACTCACGCCGCCGCCGAGGTTCGCGTCGTTCGCGCTCGCGGCGTCGTTGTTCGGCTCGACCTCGGTCGCGGCTTGCACGAGCGTGACGGTCACGCTCTCGGTGTCCATGCCGTTCGCGTTGCTGACCTCGAGGTCGTAGGTGGTGTCGGCGTTGCCCATGGTGACGGGGAGCGAGCCGCCGTTCGCCATGGTGGTGGAGTTGAGCAGCTCGTTGCCGCCCTGGACGATCCGCACCTGGTTGCCGTTGGTCGCCGACCAGCGGAGCGTGACGGTCGTGCCGGCGCCCGCGGCCATCGGCGTCGCGGTGAAGGACTGGATCGAGGGCGGGGCGTCGGCCGAGACGGTGACGCTCACCGAGCGCATCGCGGTCTTTCCGCCGCCGGTCGCGACCAGCGTGAAGGTCGTATTCGCGTTGACCGTGGCCATCACGGAGCCGACGAGGTCGGTCGAGGTCGTGACCTCGCCGCCGGGCTCGGCGTTGATCGTCACGCTGTCCGCGCGGGCGACGTTCCAGGCGAGCTGGACCTGCCCACCGGGGGCGACGGTGGTGGGGGTGGCGGTGAACGACGAGATCGTCACGCCGGTCGGCGTGATGTCGTCGCCTCCGTCGTCATCGCCGCTGCAACCTGCGAGGGCGATGACGCCGGCGAGACCCAGAGTCATTGTAAGTCGTGAAATAGGGAGCATCTCGAAGTCCTCCGAAGACCGTTCTGGGTGGTCTTATGTAGGCTGATTAAACCTCAGCTCTTACCATCTCCTACGTAGCCGCCCGTGTCGTCGTCAACCGGTCGATCCGCGAAATGCGTTCGCGTCCGGCTGACAGGACGGTCGGCCCGAGGGCGCGCGCGGTCTTCGTTCGCTGCACGGATGCCGAAATCGAGCGCTGCGATGAAACGGATCCTCACCGGTGATCCGCTCGTTTGCGGCGGGTTCGATCGGACGGGGTTCGATGCGCCGTCGATGCGCGACGACGTCGTCCGGGCTCGCGACGACGACGGCGCCGTCGTCGATCCTCAGTCGGTCAACGTTTCCGCGGGCGCGGGACGCCATACCGATCGAGCCGCCGCAGCAGCGTCTTGCGCGAGATGCCGAGCTGCTCGGCCGCGCGCGACTGGTTGCCGCCGCAGTCCTCGAGCGCGTCGAGGATCCGCTGCTTCTCGAGCGAGTCGATCTCCTCGCCGAGTGACGCCGCGGGCCTCGCTTCCGGGGCGCCGCGCGGAGACGCGAACACGATCGATGCCGAGAGCCGATCCATCGGGAGGTGAGCGCGGGCGATCAGCCCGTCCCGCGCGAGGACGACGGCGCGCTCGACGACGTTCTTGAGCTCGCGGACGTTCCCCGGCCAGGCGTACGACATGAACGCCGCGATGGCCTCGTCGGCGAAGCGGGGCGTCGCGCGCCCTTCGCGTTCGGCGGCGGCGGCGGCGAACGCGCGCGCGAACGACTGGATCTCGTCGCGGCGCTCGCGGAGCGGTGGCACGACCAACGCGATTCCATTCAAGCGATAGTAGAGATCCTCCCGGAACGCGCCGCGGCGGATCAGATCCTCGAGGTCCTTATTGGTCGCCGCGATCAGGCGCGCGTCGACCTTCGTGTGCTCGACGCTCCCGAGGCGACGCACCGTGCGATCCTCGAGCACGCGCAGCAACTTCACTTGCGTGGCGGGCGACATCTCGCCGAGCTCGTCGAGGAACACCGTCCCGCCCTCGGCGGTCTCGAGCAGGCCGGGCTTCGCTTGAACCGCGCCGGTGAACGCGCCGCGCTCGTGCCCGAAGAGCTCGCTCTCGAGGAGCCCCTCCGTGAAGCCGCCGCAGTTGATCGCGACGAACGGCTTCGCCGCGCGCTTCGATCGCGCGTGGACGTGGCGAGCGAGGACCTCTTTGCCGACGCCGGTCTCGCCGAGCACCAGCACCGAGAGATCACTCGGCGCGACGCGCTCCGCGAGTTCGTACAGCTGGACCATCGCGCGGCTCTCGATCACGAGGCCCGACGGCTCTTCGCCGCTCGACTCCCCGAACAACCGACGCCCGGCGAGCGACGACAGCGCCTCGGCGTCCGAGCCGTCCTGCGGGAACAGCGCGACGCCGGCGGAGACCGTGGCGCCCGCGCGCGACAAGCCGAACCGCAACGCGGCGACGGCGTCCTCGGCGTCTTCGAGTCCGGCGTCGCGGAGCGCGAGCTCGTACTCCCCCGGCGCATACCGAGCCGCGAGATCGCGCTGGCCCACGATCGAGGTGAGGGTCGACTCCGCCATCGTCTGCGGGACGCCCTCGATCCGCGCGCGCACGACGGCGAACGGTTCGCCGTCCGCGCACAGATCCTGGACACGTGTCAGGTAGTGCTCGTGCGCCCAGATGCGGTGGGCGACCTCCACGCTCATCCCTTCCTGCACCACCAGGGTGGTGTGCCCACAATCGATGACGTCTCCGACCTCGAAGGGCTGAGGGGTGTTCGCGGCGATCGGTTGCCCGCGCAGGCGCGTCCCGTTGCTGCTCCCGAGGTCCGTGACCGAGAGCGGCTCGAACGACAGCGATACGTGGATCCGGGACAGCGCGGCGTCCTCGACCTGCAGATCGGCGTCGACGGACCGCCCGACGGTCAGGCGCGGGCGATCCACGGGGTAGGTCTGTGCGCCGCCCGGGGACAGGACGAGCACCCGACGCCGGTCCTGGGGCGCGCGGCGGTCCGCGGGAATCGTGACTCCCTCGGTGAATCGCTCGCGTTCGGTCATCAGGGTGGTCGCGGAGGATAGCAGAAAGCGCGCGCAGCCGGACAAGTTGCTATGCTTCCTCTCCGAGTCGATGACTCAGTCCGTCCCCATCTCCGGCTCGCGCACGTTCGTGCCCGAGCGCATCGGTCGCTACGAGATCGTCGGCGAGCTCGGCCAAGGCGGCATGGGTGCGATCTATCTCGGTCGCGCGAGCGGGCTCGGCGGCTTCGAGCGCCTCGTGGCGATCAAGATGATCCACCGCCACCTCTCTCGCGAGAAGCAGTTCATCGACATGTTCCTCGACGAGGCCCGCATCGCCGCGTCGATCCGACACCCGCACGTGGTCTCCGTCTTCGACGTCGGCGAGGAAGACGGCCGCTACTACATCGCGATGGACTACGTGAGCGGCGACCCGTTCTCGATCCTCCTCGACCGCACCTGGGGCCGCGGCGTGACGATGCCCGCGCACGCGATGGCGCACGTCGTCGCGATCGCATGTGAAGGCCTGCACGCCGCGCACGAGCTCGAAGACCCGATGACGCGACGGCCGCTCGGCGTCGTGCATCGCGACATCTGTCCGCAGAACATCCTCGTCGGATACGACGGCATCGTGCGGTTGATGGACTTCGGCGTGGCGAAGGCCGCCGGCCAGATCGCGCTGACCAACCCGGGCGTCCACAAGGGCAAGGTCCCATACATGTCCCCCGAGCAGGTGAAGGGGGCGGAGATCGATCGCCGCGCGGACGTCTTCGCGATGGGCGTCGTGCTGTGGGAGGCCACGGTCGGGCGGCGCCTCTTCAAGGACGAGAACGATCTGCGGAGCGCCGCGCGCGTGTTGCGCGGTCGCGTCCCGAAGCCCACGAACATCATCGAGGGCTACCCGCTCGAGCTCGAGGGGATCGTGATGCGGGCGCTCGACGCGAAGCCGGAGCGCCGCTACCAGACCGCGCGCGAGCTCGGCGACGCCCTGCAGTCGTTCATCGCGTTCTACGGGCGCCTCAGCGCGCGGGACGTCGCGGACCTGATGCGGACGCACTGCCAGGACCGCCTCGAACGGAAGAAGGAGATCGAGCGCCGCGCGTCGGTGGAGACGCTCGGGTCCACGCCGATCCTCGGCCCGACCACGCAGGAGCTCTTCGTCGGCGACGAGCAACTGCCCTCCCACGATCTGGAGTCGGACGTGGAGGCGGAGGATCTCGAGGAGGTCTCCGCGGTCCTGTTGGGCCTCGCGGGCGCGGCCGAGGCGGCGGCGGCCGAGCCGAAGACGCAGCAGCTCGATCTGCGCTCCCCCGGCTTCGCGGTCGTACCGACGGAAGCGCCCGAGGACGAGGGCGCCGAGAAAGCGTTCTTCACCGACAAGACCTCGCCGTCCGGCCTCTCGGATGCGCCGACCCAACACACGCACCCGCTCGAGTCGGGGCCCGCGAAGTACACGCTGCCGATCGCCGTCGCCGTCGCGTCGGCGGCGGTCCTGGGGCTCACGTTCTTCCTGAGCTCCGGCGAGCCCGAGACACCCGACGCCGTGGCGGGCGGTCCGTTCCCGGCGAAGGTCGGCGCGGCGCGAGGTGGCGAGCGTGAAGGCACGAACGAAGCGTCGCCGGGCGGAGTGCGGACGGGCGGGAGCGACACCGAGGCGGGAGCCGACGCGAACCGGCGCGGCGCGACCGACGCCGTGGGTGCCAGCGATGCGCGCGGCGCCGCGGCGCGGACCGGCACCTCCGACGCGCAGGGCGCGGGCGACGCGGCGCGAACCGGTACCTCCGACGCGCAGGGCGCGGGCGACGCGCGCGGCACCGCGGCGCGGACCGACACCTCCGACGCGCAGGGCGCGACCGCGACCGAAGGCGAGGCGGCCGCGACCCGCGATGCCCACGGCGACGCCAAGACCCGCGCGACCAAGACCCGCGACCGGCGGAGCCGCCGCACCCGCGGCGATCGCAAGACCACGGATCGAGACGAGGACAAGGGCCGATTCCTGATCGGTCCGGAGGATCTGTGACCGCAGCCGGTTTGCTCCTCTCGCTCCTCGCGCTCGCCGCGACGGGCGAGGAACCCAAAGCGATCGCCGCCCGCCTCCTCGCGGAGGGTAACGAAGCCTTCGCGGAGGGCCGCGCCGCCGAAGCCCTCACCCGCTACCGCGCCGCGCACGACGCGTACCCGAGCCCGAAGATCCAGATGAACATCGGCGAAGCGCACCTCGCGCTCGGGCAACGGATCGCCGCCGCCCACGCGTTCGAAGCGGTCGTCGACGGCCTCGGCCCGGATTCCCCGGTGTCCGCCGCGGCCAAGAAGCGCCTCGCCGAGCTCGACGCGTACCTCGGCCGGCTCACCGTCACTTCCGAACCCAGCGCGAAGCTCCAGGTGAACGGCGCGGACCGCGGCACCACCCCGCTGACCGGCGCGATCCTCGAAGCCGGCGCGTACGATCTCGAATTGTCCGCGCCCGATCACGTGATCGCGCGCCGATCGATCGACGTCCGCGCGGGGGTCACCGCGACCGTGGCGATCACGCTCGAGCGCGTGCCGGCCCTCGTGCCGGATCCCGAGCCCGATCCCGACGACGAGGGCGTGGCTTGGTGGGTCTTCGCGGGCGCGGGCGTCGCGGCGGCGGCGGCGGTCGTCGCGGTGGTGATCGTCGCGTCGAGCGGCGGCGACGACTTCCTCCCCGGCGGTGAGCTCGGGCGCACTTCGCTCGACGAGTGGAGGATGCGGTGAGGCTCGCGTGGACGCTCTTCGCTGCGCTCGCCGTCGCCGGCTGCGGCAGCGATCGATGCGAAGGCGAAGCCCCGGCGGCGGAGATCGCAGTCGCGATCGATCCGGGCGTAGGCGCGCAGGTCGAGCGCCTCGAAGTCGCGCTCACGATCGGCGGCGCGACCTACGAACGCACCTACGAGACCTCCGACCAACTCGCCGACGGCGCCACCGCGTTCAGCGTGGACCTCGGCGCGATGCGCGTGACCGACCCGACCCCGATCGTCGTCGCGGTCGTGGCGTTCGACGCGACGGACGCCGTCGCTTCCGGCAGCACGCAACAGACCCTCACCGTGGACGCCTGCAACCGCCTCGCGGTCACGCTCGGCCCGGCCGGTGGTTGCGGCGACGGCACGCGCGACCCGGGCGAGGAGTGCGACGGCGCCGACTTCGCCGACGCGTCCTGCCTTCAGTTCGGCCTGCGCGCGGGCGACGGCCAGCTGTCGTGCGACGGCGCGTGCCTCCTCGACGCGAGCACCTGCGCCGGCGGCGTCATCGACTCGGTGGCGCAGCTCGTCGGCGCCGTCGAGGACGCGCGCGCGAGCAATCGCCCGTCGACGATCCGAATCGAGGCTGGCACCTACGACCTCACCGCCCCGCTCGTCCTCTCGGGCGCCGCGGTGACGCTCCAGCCCCTCGACGGCCCGGTCGTGCTGCGCGGCGACGTCGCGATCCGCGTGGAGGCGAGCGGGAGCGCGGTGCAGTTCCTGTCGTTCGAGGACACCACCACCGCCGCGCGCATCATCGGCGACGGCGTCACGTTCGAGGGCAACGACGTGCGCAACCTCGCGACGGCCGCGGCGTCGCAGGTCCACGTGACGGGCGCCGACGCGATCGTGAGATCGAATCGCTTCCGCTCCGGGCCACCGAGCACCTCGGCGATCCGCATCGAAGGCGCGTTGGATGCGCGCGTGCGGATGAACGTGATCGACGGCGCGTACACCGTCGCGTTGGATCTCTCACAGCCCGACGGCTCGGCGCGCGTCGACCACAACAGCGTGCGCAGCGCGAGCGGCACCGCCGTCCGCCTCGACGCGCGCGCGAACGTGAACCTCTGCCTCCGCAACAACGCGCTGCAGATCGCCGCCGGCGCGACCGGCTACGACGTCTCGATGCAGACGCGCCTCAAGACGTGCGACGCGGTCAGCAGCGGCGACAACGCGATCGGCGGCGCGGGGACGCTCTGCACCGGCCGCTGCACCGACTGCGACAACTCCGGCGCGCTCTGCGATCCCGCGGTGGATCCGGCGTTCACCGACGACGGCCTCTGCCTCCCCGCCGGCTCCCCACTGATCGACGCCGCGCGCGACGTCGGCGCCGACCTCATCGACGTGGACGCCGCGGCGTTCCGCGGACAGGGCCCGGACATCGGCGCGCGCGAGTCGATGTCGTCCCGCGCGTTCGGCGGCGTCGCCTCGATCTGTCAGTAGCCGACGACCTGCCCGTCCTTCCGCATCTCCGACGCGCCGACGTACACGCCGCGCTCGGCGTCGAAGCGGATCGCCTGGTAGCCCCCGAAGCCGCCCTCGCCGACCTCGACGACGTGCCCCTTCGCCTCGAGCCCGCGCCGCACGGCCGGCGAAATCCCGCGCTCGACGAACAGCGTCCCCGTCCCGCTCGCCGCTTCGCCCGTGGGCTGACTCGAGCCCGCGTGTCGCCACCGCGCGGCGTCGCCGGCCTCCTGGAGGTTCATGCCGAGGTCGAGGAGATTCACGAGGATCTGCGCGTGCCCCTGCGGCTGCATCGCGCCGCCCATCACCCCGAACGCGAGCCACGGGCGCCCGTCCTTCATCACGAACGCGGGGATGATCGTGTGGAACGGGCGCTTCTTCGGCGCGTAGACGTTCGCGTGCCCAGGCTCGAGCGCGAACAGCTCGCCGCGATCCTGGAGCATGAACCCGAGGCCGTCCGGGACGAGGCCGGAGCCCATGCCCCGGTAGTTCGACTGGATGAGCGACACCATCATCCCGTCGCGGTCGGCGACGGTGAGGTAGGTCGTGTCCCCCGACTCCGGCGGCGCGCCCGCCTCGACGGTCGGCTGCGCGCGCGTCGGATCGATCGATGCGCGTCGCGCCGCAGAGTACGCGGGGTCGATCAATCCATTGAGTGGAACGTCAGCGAACGCCGGGTCGGCGTACCACCGCGCGCGGTCCTCGAACGCGAGGCGCTTGGCCTCGACCATCACGTGGATTCGATCGACCGGATCGAGCGCCGCGAGGTCGAAGCCCTCCAACATTGCGAGCATCTGGAGCGCGGCGACGCCCTGCGTGTTGGGCGGGAGCTCGTAGACGTCGTAGCCGCGGTAGCGCACGGACACCGGCTCGACCCACGTGCTGGAGTGTGACGCGAGATCTTCGTACCGGAGCGCGCCGCCCACCCGCTCCACGTACGCGGCGATCGTGCGCGCGAGGTCACCGCGGTAGAACGCGTCGCGCCCGCCCTCGGCGATCGCGCGGTACGTCTTCGCGAGATCCGGATTGGTGAACACTTCGCCCTCGGCGGGTGCGTGTCCGTCGATCAGGTACGTGGCGCGCGCGTTGGCGAGCTCGACGAACGGGAAGCCCTCCGCCTCGTACGTCGCGAAGCGCTCGAAGTTGAGGCGCCAGTAGTGCGCGATGAGCTGCGTGACGGCGAAGCCCTCCTCGGCGTACCGGATCGCCGGCGCGAGCACGTCGCGCATGTCGAGCCGGCCGTGCGCCGCGTGCAGCTCGAACCAACCGTCGACCGCGCCGGGCACGGTCACCGGCAACGCACCGATCGGCGGGATGGCGGTGCGCTTCGCGAGCGCGGCGCGGAGCGCTTCGAGCGACTGCCCCGCCGGCGCGCGTCCGCTCGCGTTGAGGCCGGACAGCGCCTTCTCCTCCGGGTCCCAGACGATCGCGAACAGGTCGCCGCCGATCCCGCAGCCGGTCGGCTCCATCAGGCCGAGCACCGCGTTCGCGGCGATCGCGGCGTCGACCGCGCTGCCACCCGCTCGGAGGATCTCGATCGCCGCCTGACTCGCGAGCGGGTGCGCGGTCGCCGCCATCCCGTTCTTGGCGATCACCGGCGCGCGCGTCGCGAACGGGCGACCGACGAGGCGATCCCCACCGGCGAGCGGGGGCGTGGTGTCGGGCGCGGCGGGCGTCGCGCAGCCGGCGAGCGCGAGGAGGCAGAACCAACGCATCGGGGCGGAGCCTAATACGGCGCCCTCGAGGTCGCGCGGGGCCGTCGAATCCGTCTGACCCGAGTTGGGTCGAGTTGGGACAACACAGGTTGGGACAGGGCCTTTCACGCGCGAATCAAGTGTTCGGAATCACGACGGAGCGGCGGCTCAACGGCGCGGGCCCGGAACCTGGATCGTCCTCGAAGCGATGAAGCGATTCGTGTTCCCGCTGGCCCTCCTGACCGCGTGCGGAGGCGTGGCCGGCTCCGAGGATCCGAGCTCGTCGGGCACCGAAGTCGGGACGCTCGGCGTCGCGCTGACCACGTCGGGCTCCTCGAAGGGCCCGGTCGACGACGGCGACCTCAGCGCGATCGTCGTCAACATCGTCGAGGTCCGGGTGCATGGCGCCGACGGCTGGGTGGTCCTGAACGACGAGCCGCAGGAAGTCGACATCCTCCAGCTCGGTGAGTACGCGGAGTCGCTCGGCATCGCGGAGCTCCCGGACGGCGAGTACAAGCAGCTGCGCCTCGTCGTCGAGGAGGACTCCGAGTCGTTCGTCGTCACGCCCGACGGCGAGTCGCACCCGCTGAAGACGCCCTCCGGCGAGCAGAGCGGGCTCAAGATCAAGGGCGACTTCGTGGTCTCCGAGTGTGTCGACACCGAGGTCACGCTCGCGCTCGACGCCGGCAAGTCGATCCACGTCCACCGCACCGGCAAGGGTGACCAGTGGATCCTGCGCCCCGTCATCCGCGCCACCACGATCCAGGTCGAGCGCGAAGACTGCGGCGAAGGCGAAGTCGACGACCCGAACGATCCGAACAACGGCGAGGAGCCCAACGACCCGGGCCAGATCGGTGAGCCGGATCCGGCGAACGGCGGCGAGGGCGGCGAAGGCCCCGGCACGCTCGACCCGCTCGATCCCAATAACCCGAACGGCGAAGACCCGAACGATCCGAACAACGGCGAAGACCCGAACGATCCGAACAACGGCGGCGACGATCCGAACGACGGCGAAGACCCGACCGATCCCACCGACCCGGGCTTCGACACGGGGGTCTGAGCGTGACGACGCACGAAGCTCTCCCTCGGTCCGTTCACGGGCTCGGCCTCCCGCCGCCGACCGAGATGATTCGGATCCCCGAGCGCGGCCGGAGCGCTCAGGAGGTCCTCGAAGCGGCGCGCGCCGCTCGCCACGATCCGCGCTGGCGCGTCCGGCA
Organism: bacterium; assembly: GCA_030426505.1. Taxonomy (GTDB): domain Bacteria; phylum Myxococcota; class Kuafuiibacteriia; order Kuafuiibacteriales; family Kuafuiibacteriaceae; genus JAUHYN01. The sequence continues at coordinate 14,202 of JAUHYN010000014.1, forward strand.
GTGGATCGCGCGCGCGGGCGAGAACGCGGGCGCGATCCTCGATCTGGTCGAGCGTCACGGCCTCGAAGGCCTCTCACTCCTCGGCCGCTACACGCGCGTCGCCCTCTGGCGATCGCGTCGCAAGCTCCGCCACCTCGCGATCGAGGCGACGAAGGAAGACAGCCTCGGGATGCGCCTCCTCGCGCGCGCCCGTGAATTCGAAGCGCGACGAACGGCGCAGCGCGGGCTCCTCGCGCCGCTCCCTCGCCGCATCAGCCACAACACCCACAACTGCGATTTCGATCGCGCGGAGACACGCATGACGACCAACCCGTCCGGCACCGAAACCGGCAGCGCCTGATCACCCCCGCGGCGCGCCGTCGCTGCGACCCGAACTCACTCCCTCCCACGCGATCCGCGCGTATTCCATCGCGCGCGGGAACGCCCCTTCGCGCCCGTTTCGTTTGACGCAGGCCGTCTTGCAGTCAACGACGCAGGAATGCGCTAGAGTCCGCGGACCTTCATGCTGAACCCCGCGAGCCAACGCTGTCGCGCCTGCGGTCGGCGCGTAGAACACGTCTCGAGTTGTGAGGCGTGCGGACTCGACGTCGAAGACCGCTGGCTCTTCGACACCCTCGAGGGGCGTTACCGGATCACGGGTTGGATCGGTCGCGGCGGCATGGGGCGTGTGTATCGCGCGGAGCAGCTCCGCCTCGATCGTGTGGTCGCGATCAAAGTGCTCGACACCGAGTACCTCAGCCCCACGCGCGCGCTCGAACAGTTCCGCACCGAAGCGCTCGCCGCTGCGCGCCTCGCGCACCCCAACGTGATCGCGACGCTCGACTTCGGCCGTCACCGCGACACGCCGTACATCGTGATGGAGCACGTCTCGGGGCTGTCGCTCTCGGCGGCGCTCGAGATCGAAGGCGCGTTCGCCGTCCCGCACGCGCTGCAGATCGCGCAGCAGATCGCGCACGCACTCGGGACCGCGCACACGCACGGCATCGTCCACCGCGACGTCAAACCGGGGAACGTCATGCTCGCGAAGCGCGGACCGATCGAGCAGGCGATGGTGCTCGACTTCGGCCTCGCGCGCCTCGCACCGCTCGAGCCGGGGCAGATGCGCATGACGATCGGCGACGCCGCGCTCGGCACGCCGTACTACTCGGCGCCGGAGCAGCTCACCGGCACCGGCGCGGACGCGCGCTCCGACGTCTACGCGCTCGGCGCCGCGCTCTACGAGATGCTCACCGGGCGCCCGCCGTTCGTCGACGGCTCGGTGTTCGAGATCGCGATGCGTCACCTCCGCGATCCGCCGCTGCCCCCGTCCTCGTATCGGCAAGACGGCGCGATCGACGACGCGATCGACGACCTCGTCCTCGGGATGCTCGAGAAGCGCCCGCAGGATCGTCCGAGCGACGGGCTCGCGGTGTTCGAGGAGATACGTCGCCTCGCGGCGTCGAAGCACCTCGACACGTGGCAACCCACGTACAAGGAGCGCGCCGTCCTGGCGGTGGGCACGAACGATCCGGACGGCCTCGACCGCATCGTCGGCGACGCGAACGGGCGGATGATGCAGCAAGTCGGGCGCGAGACGATCGCGACCTTCCCGACGCCCGAGGTCGCGCTCCGCGTCGCGCTCCGTTGTCGCCGCGAGCTCCGCGCGCGCGTCGGCCTGCACGTCGGCCCGGTCCACCAGGAGGACGGCCCCAACCCGACCGCGTACGGCGACGGCGTCCGAGTGGCGGTCGCGCTCGCGCGCCTCGCGAACGACGCCGAAGGCCTCTGCACGCAGAGCGTCTCCGAGAACGTCGGCGTGTCGCTCGGCGGTCACCTCGTCCCCAACGGCGACCTCCGCCTCGCGGGCGGCGCCGCGACGATCGAGACGTGGCGCCTACGCGAGCTCGACCACCTCTCTTCGCCCCACCGCCCCGTGCTCACGCCGGCGAGCTTCGGAGACGGACACCTCACGTTCACGTGTCGCTGCGGCCAGTCCGGTCGCATCGCCGCGAACACGGACCTCGAGCACGTGGTCACGGTCTGCGTCCGCTGCTCGACGCGCCTCGCCGTCGCGCTCGACCCGGCGCTCGTCCGCGCGACGCGAGTCGCCAGCTACACGCCACCTCTTTTCGACGCCATCGAGCCCCCTGACGAGCGCGCCGACGCCGACGACGCGCGCTTGATCGAGGAGCTCGCTTCACTCGACTGAAAGAAGAACAAGGAAACATGACCACGCCCACGAACCCCACACCGTCCAACAACTCCAACGGCGCGAAGTCGGGCATCGACCCGGCCGCCGCGAAGGCCGTCTCCGAGCGCTACGCCGTCACCGTGAAGGCGCGCCTCGCGAAGCCGAAGATCGACGTGCTCGAAGCGCGCGACGGCATGCTCGACTGCTTCGTCGCGACCTATCACAACGGCCTGTCCGCCGGGATGAAGGCCATGCTCGACGTGGACGCGACGCCGGAAGACGTCGCGCGCATCGCGGCCGCGATCTTCCGCCGCCGCCTCAAGAACCGGAACGTCCCCTTCGAAGCGCCGACGATCGACGCGCTCGCCGCCGTGAAGGAAGAGGCGGATCGCGAGTTCCACTTCGAGGAGCTGCCCGCCGAGTTCCGCGCGATTCACGACCAGGTCTGCGCGCTCCTCTTGAGCAAGGCCGAGGGGACGATGAACCACCGCGGCGATCAGAGCGTTCTGCAGCAACGCCCGCCCGCGGCTGCGACGACGCCGACGCCCGGCTACGGGACGCCCGCGCCGCGCCCCGCTTCGATCGCGCAGACGCCGCCGCCGCGTCGCGCGGAGTCGGAGCCGCTCGTGGGGACCGCGACGCGCTCGAGCGTTTCGACGCCGCTGCGTCGCGCGCTCGACACCTACCTGCGCGAGACCGCGGATCGCGCCGGCAAGGATCCGATCGTCGCGCTGCGCGGGCGACTGCATCGCGCGCTCCGTTTGCTCGAGTCGATCGAGGATTTCGAACAAGAAAGTTGACGGTCACCTTCGCCCCCGTCGACCGCACAACCCCCTCCCCTCCCCCGACACAGTGAAACCACCCGGCGTGCTCACGCTGTGCGCGGCTTCGCGCCGCACGGACGCACTGAAAACAGCCCATCGCTGAATTCGCTCGAAGCGAAGGCGCAAGTTGACTTGCGCGCAACCCAACTTGCGCTTCATCACAAACCCGCTGACAGCTTTCGATGAAAGTCGTTACATGGGTCCATAACTGCGGGCGTCCGCGCTTTGACTCCGCTCGGACTGATCCCGCTGTATCGAATCGAGCCTCGAGTATTCGGGGCGCATGGCTCAACGACAGGACTTGGACTCAGGAGGTCTAAATGAATCTGACTGCGCGCTTCGCCGCGTTCGCACCCTTGATGGTGGCACTGATCCCCGCCACGGCTTCAGCTCAATACGACTTCGACAACGGCAACGCGCCGATCGAAGTCGTCATCCAGAACGTCGTGCCGGTGATCTTCCAGGACATCTCGCCCTCGGGCGGTGACGCGACGCTGATTCTGCGTACGACGACGCTGATCACCAACGCGTGGTACGACTCCACCGCGCCGTACCACCCCACCGCCGTCGGGGTGTACTCCCGGCTCGGGCGCCGTCCCGTTTCGGAACGCACGACGCGCAACATCAACATCGCCGCGGTCTATGCCTCCTATCGACTGCTGAACAGTTTCCTGCCGAACCGCGCGGGCGACTGGCGCGCGATGATGGTCAACGCGGGATTGGATCCCGACGACAACAGCACCGACACCACGACCGCGATCGGGCTCGGCAACGTCGCCGGGACCGCCGTCGCGCTCGGCCGCCAGAACGACGGCATGAACCAGCTCGGCAACGAGGGCGGACGCAACTTCAACAAGACCCCGTACGCCGACTACACGGGCTACCACCCGATCAACACCGCCTACGATCTCTACTTCCCGAGCCGCTGGCAGCCCGACCTCCAACGCCAGGGCATCGGCATCTACAAGATCCAACAGTTCGTCACGCCGCAGTACCGCTACGTCGAGCCGTACTCGTACCCGAGCGCGAGTGCGTTCGGCATGCCGCCGCCGCGCGACAGCTGGTTCATTCGCTTCTTCCACTACAAGCGTCAGGCCGACGTCGTCCTCGACGCGTCCGCGAACCTCACCGACGAGCAGAAGCTGAAGGCAGAACTCTTCGACAACAAGATCGAGAGCCTCGGATTCTCCGCCGTGTTCGCCGCGATGTCGCAGGGCCTCTCGCTCCTCGAGTTCATCCAGCTCGACTTCCTCACCAACATGGCCGCGTTCGACGCGGGCATCGTCGTCTGGCAGGAGAAGGAGCAGTACGACGCCGTGCGTCCGTTCAGCGCGATCCGTCGCATCTACGGTAACCACCGCGTGCGTGCGTGGGCCGGCCCCGGTCAGGGGACGAAGCGCATCCCCGCGAACGAGTGGCGCTCGTACCTCGAGGAGGCCGACCACCCCGAGTACCCGTCCGCCTCGACGTGTTTCTGCCGCGCGCACTCCCAGTCGGCGCGCCTGTTCCTCGGCAACGACAACCTCGGCTACCCGGTCGTGCGCCCCGCGGGTTCGTCGCGCACCGAGCCCGGCCTCGTCCCGGCCGCCGACACGACGATCGTGTTCCCGACGTGGACCGACTTCGCCGCGGACTGCGGACAGAGCCGCGTGTGGGCCGGCGTCCACTTCCAGGCCGCCGTCGACGCGAGCAACGACCTGTGTGACACGTTCGGCGACAGCGCCTACGCGTACCTGCAGTCGCTCCTCGACGGCACCGCGCCCGCGCGCGGCCCGTCGCAGGGCACCGCGCCTTAGTTTCGGATCACGAGACAGCGCGCCGCGGCCGAACGCTCGCGGCGCGCCCCCGCCCTCCTCTCAGTCCTGACCCACGCAACGCGCGAGCGTGTCTCGCGCCGCGCGCTCGCCCTCGACCAACGCACCCAACCTCGCCGCGAGGCGCGCGCGGAAGTCCGCCGCGAACGCTTCGTCGAGCTCGGCGTCCGCCTGCGCCTCGAGCGGCTGGAACGTCGTCGGGCTCTCGGGGTGCTTCGCCTCCACGAGCGTCGCGCGCGCGACCGCGAGCACCGGGCGATCGCCCTCGAACACGTCCGCCACCAACGCGCGCCACTGCTCCGCGTTCGCGGCGACGCGCGCGGCCGCGTCGTCGAACGCGTCGTCGCCGGTGACTTCGCGTGCTTCGCGCAGGAAGTCGGCGTACATGCCACGGAACGCGGCGCCGTCCGTCGCCGCGCCGACCCACGCCGAGATCTGCCGCATCCCCTGGAGCAGTCGCGCGCCGCGACCGACCCACTTCGGCCAGCCCTTCGTGTCCTTCGGATCGTCCGCGAGCCGCGCCCACTTCTCGAGCGCCGCGAGCCCGAAGTTCTTCGCCGAACCGCCGAGCACGACGCCGCCGTCGAGGTCCTCCACGCACCGCGCGACGCCAGCGCGCACGGCGTCGACCGGATCCATCGGCTCCCCGGGACGCGCGGACACGAGGCGACGCTTCTTCACCGCCGCGCGCGCGATCGCCAACCGCTCCAGCGGGACTTCGAGCGGGCCCGCGGCGCAGTCTTCGACCGCCGCGACGCCGTCGTCGACGTCATGCACCACGACGACCCACGGCGTCGCGCCGCCGTACGCTTCGCCGCCCGTCAACGCCTCGCGCCCGACCCAGCAGATCACGGGGCCGTCTTCGAGTGCGGCGAGCAGCTCGCGCTCCGCCTTCGCGTCGGTGGTCGCGGTCGACACGATCACGTCGCGCCCGAGCCCCTCGAGGACGCGACGAACGAACGTCTCGTCGTACGCGTACTGCGGGTTGCAGCGCGTGCCGATGTAAACGAGCGGCGGCGCGCCGGCGTAGTCGAACGCGTGGTACTGAAAGCTCACGCCGCCGCCGAGTCCGAGGAGCCACGCCTCGGTCGACGCCTCGCCGAGCAAGCGCTTCAACGCGAATGTCTGGTCGTGCCTCGCGCGCGGCGGTGACTTCTGCGCGAGCTCTCCGAGCAATGCAGCGCGCGCGGTGGCGTAGCGCTCCTGAGTGCGCGCCATGCGGGCGCGGACGAGCTTCTTGAATGCACGGTCACGGGTCATCTCGAGATCCTTCTCTTCGTCTGGATACGCCGGTCCTGCCCCCGCCCGTATCCGGACGCGTCGAAGGTTCGATCGAGAGCCCCGTCGAAGGACGGCTCCGCCACCCGAGGATTTCGCTCCCCTTTGCCGCGATGGTCTTGGCCCGGGCAGGCGGGCCGGTTCGCGGTTGGGCGTGGGTGGGCGCCGGAGCCGAGGTTAGTGCGAAGCGTTCGGCGTCGGCAAGAGCAACAGCGCATCGCCGAAGGATCGACCGCCGTCCTCGTAGCGGCGGCGCTGCCCGAAGTTGCGCGGGTCGCGGACCAGCGTGAATGCGCGCGGCGCGTCGTCGTGGCGGACGATCGGCGTCGAGGCGCGCTCGCCGCGGGTCGCGAACTCGAACGTCACGCGGTCGCCCTCGACGCGGTACAGGAGCGCTTCGGTGCTCCAGTCGTCGTAGTCGCCCTCGTGGAACCAGCCTTGGCCGCGGCCGTCGGCGTCGGGCGCTTGGAGTTGGTAGATCGCGAACGCGTAGCCGCCGGTCGCGAAGCGCTCCACGTGCGTCCACATGCGGGCGAAGGGGTGTTCGCTCGGCGCCGCCATCGGGCCGCGCTTCTTCACGTACTTCGTCGGCGTCGGCTCGTAGGGATCGTCGAGGAGCGTGAGCGCGTCACCTTCGAGCGTGAAGCGGACGGCGTGCTCCGCGCCGGACTTGCGGAAGTCGAGCTCGAGTGTGTCGCCGTGGACGACGTAGTCGAACGACGCGGTCTTGTTGAGCCCGACGTGGCCGTAGCGATAGAGCCCGTGGCCGTCCGGGTGGAAGTAGTAGAAGCGCACGTCGTTCGCGCCGAGGTCCGGGCGCGCCCAGAGGCCGTGCAGTGCGTCGCCTCGATCGGACGGCCAGGCGAGGAAGGCGGCGGCGGCGAGGCCCGCGGTGATGGCGATTCGTTTGCGCATGTTCGCTCCCGTTCGACGAGTGTAGCAGGGCTTCAGATCCGGAGCGCGAAGCCGAACGACAACAGGATTTGATCCGTCGCCAGGCTCGCGTCGAGCGGCGTGTCGGCGAGCTCGATCGTCGTCCACTCCGTGCGCACGTAGCGCAGCTCCGACGAGATGCCGCGCCACGCCAACCCGAGCGTCGCGCCGACCGCCCAACCGCGGTACGCGATCGCGAACGTCTCGCCGACGTCGAGCGTGACGCCCTCGAACGTGGTGCCGAACGTCGCCGCGAGCGTGGAGCGCATCGTGGCGTATGCGGCGTCGGCGCCGAGGTAGAGGAGGAACGTCGCCGGGAGGCGGAAGCGCAGCTGCATCGTCGGGCCGATCTCGAAGCCGGTGCTCGACAGCACGCCGCCGCGGAGCGCTTCACTCCACCCGTTGCGATTCATCGGGCCGAACGCGACCGCGCCGCGCACGCCGAGGAGGAGCTTGTCGTTCGGGAGCAGCCCCAACGACAGGCTCAACCCAC
>JAUHYN010000923.1 GCA_030426505.1 bacterium
TAGAGGCCCCAGTTCGAGCTCTCGCGGAACGTGCTGCCCTCGATCCGGATGCGCGTGGCGCCGCTGTCGTCGTCGAGGAAGACCAGCCCGGAGTCGTCGCCCGCCTCGCCGCCGCCGTACTCGAAGACGGTGTTCAGCAGCGCGTTGTCGGTGGAGTCCGTGCTCTGGAAGCGGAGCGTGTCCCAGTAGCCCGCGGTCGCCTGGCGGCCCGTGAACGTCACGGGCGCGTCCGTCGCACCCATCGACGCGAGCGCGCCGAAGACGATCACGCCGGCGTCCTCGCCCATCTCGACGGTGGTCCCGGACGCGATCTCGAGCGTCGCGCCCTCCGCGATATCGACGGTCGAGTCCACGAAGTACGGCGCGTCGAGCGCCGCCCACGTCTGGCTGGTCTCCACGTCGCCGACGACGAGGATCGACGGGTCTTCGTTCGTCGCGAAGCTGGAGGTCGGCGACAGCTCTCCGGCGTCTTCGCTCCCGATGCGAACGGAGCGCGCGTTGTCGACGATCTCCACGTCGTCGAACGCCTCGATGGTGTGCCGGTTCTGGTTCACTTCGAAGTACACGCCCCACCCCGAGCTCTCGCGGAAGATGGAGTCGGTGATGGAGATCCGCGACGCCCCGCTGTCGTCGTCCACGAAGAGGTTCGCGGGGATCGACGTATCGGAGCCGCCGTACTCGATCACGACGTGCGCGAGCCGGTTCTCGACGCGATCCGTGGACTGGAACACCAACCCTCGCCAGAACCCGGGCGTGGCCTGTGCGCCGGTGAAGAGGATCGGCGCCTCCATCGTGCCCTCCGCCGTGAACGCCCCGGAGGACTCCACGACGAGGCCCTGGTCGGAGTCGAACTCGAACATCGCGCCGGGGGACACCGTGATGACCGCGTCCGCGACGTCGATCCTGCGATCGACGCGGTACGTGACGTCGAGGGCGGGCCAGGTCGCGTCGCCGTCCACGTCGTCCCCCGTGACCACCGCGTCGTCATCGTTGCCGACGAACGTGGAGGTCGTGCCGAGATCTTCGAGGTCACGCGCGCGCACTCCGGCGGCGCGCGCGTTCGCCGTGATCGTCGCGCGGTTCATCTCGAGCTCGTGGGCGTTTTGGTTGCCCTCGAGGTAGAGGCCGAAGCCGGCGCTCTCGCGGAGCGTGACGTCCGTGGCGACGAGTCGGACGGAGCCGTTGTCGTCATCGAGGAACAGCGCCGCCGCGTCGGCGCCCCCCGCGCCCCCCGCGTACTCGATGGTCACGTGCTCGAGCGCGTTCTCGACGAAGTCGGACTCGATGAATCGCACGCCCTCCCAGTAGCCGCGCGTGCTCTGTGCGCCGGTCAGCACGATCGGAGCGTCGGCTGTGCCGACGGCGCTCAACTTCCCGCCGTTGATGAAGAGCCGCTCGCCCTGCGGGAACTCCAGGCGGACACCCGGTTCGATCGTGAGGAGCGCGGCGGCCGACACCGTCACGCTGTCCTCCACGAAGTAGCAGCCCGGCGAGACGGTGAGGTCCGTGTCGATGCGGGAAGGGAGCGCTTCGGCGGTCGCGCAGCTGGACGGGATGGTGCCGTCGTCGCCCTCGCCGGAGTCGCAGCCGACGGCGGCGAGGACGAGGAGTGTCGGTAGCTTCTTCAGTTGATGCACACGTCGTGTGTGTCACACGAGTTCGATCTGTTGGGAAAAAGTCCACGAGCGCGGCGGTGTGATCGCGCTCGTCGCGCCTTCGACCAGGGTCGAATCCGCGCTCCACCGGCTTGGATCGACGCCACCGTCCAGGGCCTCCAAGGCCGCCTCTTCGCCGCGCTCGCTCAACGCACGCGGCGCTGCTCGAGCAACCGCTGCGCCTTCTCGCGGACGGCTTCGCGCGGTGATGTAGCTGCGCGCTCGACCGCGCGCCAATCGCGGGCCTCCTCACCGACCGGTGATCCATCCACGTCTGCCTCTGCAAACGCGGCGGCCGCCGAGGCGAAGTGCCCCGCGCGCAGCTGCGACCACGCACGCTGAAACGCGAGCCCGGCGGCGTACGCAGGCGAACCGACCTCCAGGGGGCCATCGGTCGCGGGCCCTTCCGCGCCCTCCTCGTCCGCGCGGTCGAGCCTCGACGAGACCGAGCTGCAAGCGCTCGAAGCGTACCTGCGCTCGCTCTGATCCGCGCCCGACTCACATCGTGCGCTTCGGCTTCTTCACCCCGCCGTCATCGTCACCGCCCTCATCCTTCGCCGCGGCGGCGTCGCGCTTCTTCTGCTTGAGCGCCTCCAGCTGCGAGCGCAAGTCGGCTTGCTTCTGCTCCTCCTGGAGGCGGCGGAGCTCCTGCCTCGACTTCCCGCTGAGCTGATCCTCCACGGCGATCTCGGCGTCGAGCTGGGCGGCGTGGTCGCGGACGTTCGCGAGGGCGCGGTCCGCGGGATCCATCGAGAATGGATCGGAGGACGACAGCGCGCGCACGCGTCCGACGAGCGCATCGCGCTCCAGCGAAGAGCGATCGCCCTCCAGCTCGTTCATCTGCTTCACGATGTCGTCGACGGTGTTGGCGGCCAGCGCGACCTGCTCGTCGGTGGACTCGATGTTCGCGTCGAGCGTCGCGGCGACCTCGTCGATCTCCGCGACCAGCTCCGTGGCGCCGCCCGCTTCGGCGACCGCGCGGTTCTCCGCGAGCTCGGCGCGTTGCGCGCGGAGCTCCTCGAGCTTCTTCTCGAGCTCTTCCTTCCGCGCGAGCGCACTCGCGGCGTGCTTCTTCATCTGCGCCTTGGCGTCGTCGATGACATCCATCGTGTGCGCTCGACGATACACCGAGAAGCGGCCGTCCTACAGATCGTCGCGCGAGAACATGAAGTCCTTGCTCGGACCCGCGTTCATCGCGTGACAGCCGTAGCAGTCGGCCGTGCTCGGCATGGGCTCGCCGGCCGGCGTGAAGAACGCGTACTCCCACTCGCCGTTGCGGTTGGTCGAGTACTTACCGAAGCCGCGCTTCTTGTGGGAGATCGCGATGACGGCGAGCGCGTCCTTCATGAACGCGCCGTTGCCGTCGAGCACGGGGTCCCCGTTGCCGTCGACGACCGCGCCGTAGATGTCCATGCGGAGGATCGAGCCGCGCGGGAGCGGCATCCCGGCCGACGCGGTCATCGCGATGTCGTTCGCGAAGACCTCGCGGACCTGGTTGTTGTCCATGCGATCCACCGAAGTGATCAGCGTGAAGTTCTCTCCGGCGTCCGGGTACTTCACGAGCAGGTTGTTGCCGCCCATCGGCGCGGCCGGGAGCGTCTCGGGCGTCGTCAGCGCGTCGCGCGTGAAGATGAAGTCCGTCGCCGTGCCGGTGTTCTCGAGGTGGCAGCCGAAGCAGTCTGCGTCCGGGTTCACGGGGTCGCCGGCCGGCGAGAAGAACGCGTACTCCCACTCGCCGTTGCGCGAGTCGGGGCGGTACTGACCGTTGCCTTCGAGCTTCTCGCTCACCGCGACGACCGCGAGGTCACCGCGCACGTAGCGTCCGGCGTCGTCGAGGATCGGGGCGCCCGCGCCGTCGACCTGCGCGCCGTAAACTTCCATCACGAGCACCGACCCGCGCGCGAGCACTGCGGACGTCGCGCTCGAGAGCGCGGTGTCGTTCGCGAACACGTCGCGGACTTGGTTGTTCGAGGCCTTGTCGACCGTAGTGGTGTACGTGAACGTCGACTCGTAGTCCGCGGGGAAGTTGACCTTCGACGGATCGCCGCCGATCGGCGCGGCCGTCACGGGTGCGGGGCTCTTCAGCGCGTCGAGCGAGAAGACGAAGTCGGTCGCGGCGCCGGTGTTCTCGAGGTGGCAGCCGTAGCAGTCGGCCTCGCTCTCGAGCTTCGTTCCGTCCGGGTTGTAGAACGCGTACTCCCACTCGCCGTTCTTGGTCTCGGCGCTGTACTTGCCGAAGCCCTCTTGCTTCTCCAT
>JAUHYN010000924.1 GCA_030426505.1 bacterium
GACGCGATCAACCGAACCTCCGCCGGCGCGCGGAGCTGCGCCTCCAGCCACGCCCACTGCGCCTCGCCGAGGATCGTCGCCGCCGGATCCTCCGAGGGCGCCCACCGCCCGTAGAAGCGATGCGGCCCCTCCGGCCGCGGCTTCCAGGGGCTCTTGAAGTAGCGCACGTCGAGCAAGATGACTTGCACGCGCCGCCCGGGCGGGCCGAACACCTCGGCGTGGTAGACGCCCTCGCGCTTTCGGCGCGGGTCGTCGGGCGAGACGCCGAACGCATCGAGGAAGATGCGCTGCGCGTCTTCCTTCATCGGGAAGTCGGCGCCCGCGTCGTTCGCGCCGAAGTCGTGATCGTCCCAGGTCGGTAGGATCGGGACCTCGGCCGCGAAGCGCGCGTAGTGTGGCTCGGCCGCGAGCTTCGCGTAGGCCGCGCGCATCTCGGTGGGGTCGGTCGTGTCCGCGTAGACGTTGTCGCCGATGAAGAGGAAGCGCTCCGGGTGCGTCGCGCGAATCGCGTCCCAGATCGGCTGCGGGCGATCCTGATGCGCGCACGATCCGAACGCGACGCGCGTGACCTCGCCTCCCCCGCCGTGCGCGCACGCGCTCGCGGCGAGGAGCGCCGCGAAGAACAGACGCCTCACGGGAGCGTGACGCCGGCGCGCAGATCCAGGTAGCCGTCGATCTGATCGACCTCGAGCCGCCCGTTCAACGCCTCGGTCGTCGGCCGCGAAGGGACGAGCGTGATCGGCACGCGCCCGTCCGGCGAGACGAACCGACTCGGCTCGTTCGTGACGTCGACCGCGAGCGTCTCGATCGCACCGTCACCCGCGCCGGGGCTCACCGCGACTTCCGTCCACGCGCGCGCCACGTGATCCCACAGCATCACGCGCACGCCGAAGCCCCGCGCGCGGCCCGGCCCGAGGCCGTCCGCGTCGCCCAAGCCGCTCGCGCGGATGTCGAGGTGGAGGACGTCGATCCCGCGCGGCCGCGACGCCGCGAGGTCCGCGTTCGCTTGAAGATATGGGTAGCTCGGCTCGGAGACGAGCTGATGGATCTCGGGCGGAACGCGCACGTCGTCGATCGTGCGGATGCCGCCGAACATCACCGTCACTTCGCGGTCCGAGTCATAGACCATCACCGGCTCCTGGCGCGGCACCGGGTGATCGACGTTCGTGCTGTGCCAGCGATCCTCGGCGCTCGTCGAAGAGCCGACGAGGTACCAGACCTCTTCGCGCGGCGGCTCACGCGCGGCGTCGTACGTACCACCCCACACCGCGAGGCGCTGGCGCGCGAGGTCGTACGCCCACCCGAAGTCGAAGCGGAACGTCAGCGCGAGCGGGATCTGCGTGGCCGTCCACTGGCCGCGGCTGTAGCTCCAGAACAGGCGCTGCTCGCCGTTGCCGATCGGGCTCACGCCGCCGAGCCCCGTGACGATCGCCTCGCTCACCGGGTCGAAGTACAGCAGGTGATCGGAGCGGCCATTGAAGTTCGACGGCAGCGGGTTCAACACGACCCACGACCAGGAGCTGGGATCCGGGCCCGGCTCGAGGAACAACACGCGGGTCGGGCTCAGCTCGGAGCCGCTGATCATCACGTACCGCTCGTTGATCGGGTCCCAGACGATCGGCGTGAACTTCCGGAAGTCCTGCACCGGCGGCGCGATGTCGATCGGCTGCCAGGTGTAGCCGCCCGGGCCGTAGCAGATCTGCCAGACGTCACCGACGACCACGACGCGCAGCTCTTCGGTGCGCGCGTAGCCGCCGACGATCACGCCGCAGCCGTTGCCGTCGAACGCCATCGGCGGGCCGTAGCGCGGGAACGGGAGGTTCGGATCCTCGTACGACAGCGGCGGGCCCTGTTCGGTGAGGTAGCGCCCCTCGCGCTCGTCCCACTGGAGCAGCAGCGACTCGTCGACCCACTCGTCGAAGAACGCAAAGTCCTCGCCATCGTACCCACCGACCGCGACGATCGTCTTCCCGACGCTGTCGTAGCCGGTGATCATGTGGCTCCGGTCCTCGTAGCGCGAAGGTAGATCGCCGACCTTCTCGAACCCGATCGACGCGCGCACGATCGCCGTCCGCGCGTCCGCGGCGGCGACGTCCGGCGCGAGCTCGAACGTGCGGTTGCGCATCGAGCGCGTGACCGGCGGCGCCGGCGTGTAGCGCACCGCGGTGCGAATCGAAGCGCCGGGCGTCGCGCCCGTCCCGACCGACACGCGCCAGCGCTCGCGGATCGTGATCCGTTCGCTCGTGCGGCCGAAGCGATCCTCGACCTCGAGCTGCACGCGGGAGCCCGTCGTGGCGCCGAGGTTGGTGTCGCGGATCGAGCCGTCCTCGGCCGCGCTGACCTGAGCGATCAGCACCTCGCCCGTCTCGTCGAGCACGCGGATGTGGTCGATCCCGACGTCGTCGCCGAAGGTCCCGGGCAGCGCCGAGATGCGCGCCGAAGCGCCGGAGACGTCACGCACGAGGACCACGCTTCGCGCGTCCGCGGTGGGCGGCGTGTGGTCGACCGCGAACGGGACCTCACCGTCGATGCCGCAGTCCGTGCTCGTGTTGCCGGCGCGGTCGCGGATGCGGACGTTGATCATCGACAACTCGGACGGATCCTGCGCGCTCACTTCGCGCAGCACCGCGTACGAGGTGCCCTCACCCGTCACCGGGCTCCAGTCGCGGCCGAGGCGCGTGACGATCGGGTTGGTGCCGAGCGGCTCGCTGGTCTCCATCGTCAGCGAGACGACGTCGCCCGGTTCGGCGATCGACTTGTCGAGTTGCAGGCTCAAGAACCGCGGGCAGTCGAAGTCGAACACCACTTCGGTCGAGGCGATCGAGGACTTGCCGTCGGAGTCCGTCGCGCGCACGGCGATGATCGTCTGTCCCTGCGGGACCTCGTCGCGCGTCACGCCGGAGTGGACACACGCGCGGCGACTCCCGCCGAGGTCCTCGGGCGTACACTCGAACTCGCGGCCGCCGATCTCGTAGACGACCGAGGCGGGCTCCGCGCCGATCTGCGTGAACGCGATCTCGAACGGGACGTTGTCCTTCACGTAGAAGGGATCCACGGAGGCGCCGGTGATGAAGGTGTCACCGGTGGCGGGGATGGCGACCGGCCGCGAGCACGCGAGGACCGAGAGCGCCAGGACGGACAAGGATGTGCGCATCACGTCGCGTCGAGCATAGCCGGATCCGAGGCGTCGAGGCGATGTCTGTGTGCTAGGGTCATGCGTGGTGCGCCCAGCGGTTCGATCCCTCGGGGGCCTCGCCCTCCTCGCCGCGTTCGCCTGCACGCCCACGCAGCCCCGGGGCGCGCCGCCGCCGGCCGCCGTCGCTCTCCCCGTCGTGGTGCAGGGCGCCAACCTCCGCCCGGTCGAGGACGAGCGTCGGGGGTATGGCACGAAGACCGCGCGGCAGACGATGGAGCGCCTGCGCGGCCTCGGCGTGAACACGATCTCCGTCCTGATGGAGGGCCGGATGCGGGCGGTCGACGACCCGCGGATCCAGACGCCCGACCGCGATGAGATCGAAGCCGTCCACCGCGCGCTCCTCGACGCGAACCAGATGGGCTTCGCCACCGTCCTCGTTCCGCACATCTACATCGCCGACGGCACCTGGCGCGGGCGCATCGCGTTCGGTGACGACGACGATCTGCGCGACGACTGGTGGGCCTCGTACAACGCATTCATCGGGCAGGCCGCGCAGGTCGCAGCGGCGACCGGGACTTCGATGCTCTCGATCGGTGTCGAGCTGCGCGCGCTCTCCGGGCTCCCCGACACGAACCGTCGGATGCGCGCCCTCGCCGCCGAGGTCCGGCGCGACTACTCGGGCGCGCTCACCTACCACGCGAACTGGGACGAGGCGGAGTCGGTCGCGTTCTGGGAGGCGGTCGACTTCGCCGGCGTCAATGGCTACTACCCGCTG
>JAUHYN010000925.1 GCA_030426505.1 bacterium
CTTGGTCAGGTAGTCGTAGACCCCGCCGCGCATGGACTCGACGATGCGCCGCGGGTCGCTGAACCCGGTGACCACGATCAGCTGGCTGCCGGCGTCGGCCTCGCGCAGGGCGCGGATGAGCTCGGTGCCCTCGCCGTCGCCCAGGCGAACATGCTGATCGCCGACCCGAAGCAGGTCCAGGGCGGGGGCTGGCAGAATCCCGGGATCCAGGCCGTGCTGACCGGCTGGGCCTCCTCCTCCCAGCCCGGCCTCGAGCAGTGGATCTTCGAGACCCCCGACCGCGTGGAGCGCCAGGGGCTGATGGCCCATCTCGCCCGGCAGCGCGTCGCCCTGCGAGATCCCGTCGAGGTCTGGCAGTGGGCCCTCGAGCTGCCGGATCCGCTGGCCCGGGACATGTTTCCACGGGTGGCCAGCGCGTTGGCGGCGCGGGATCCGGCCCTGGCGGCCCGGCTCGCTGCACCGCTGATCGCGCGGCGCGAGTTCGATCGAATGAATCCGCGGTCGAGGTCGCATCGCTCCTCCTGAACGCGCTGCGCGCTTGGCCGCGCGCGCCCCACTCCGCGCGATGCGCGACCAGGAGAAGTACGTCATGACCCCCAAACCGATCACCACTGCGCTCACCTTGGCGCTCGCGACGTCACTCGCGAGCGCGGCCTCCGCGTACCCACTGAAGTTCCCCGCGCGCGGTAACAGCGTCGACTCGGGCGTCTACCTCGCGACCGGCGGCCACGGCGGCTACGGCACCACGTGGGCGCTCGACGTCGGCGCGGTGAAGTACGACAACGGCTGGAGCGGCTACGTGAATGGCGACAACTCGGCCAACGAGAACGCGTACGTCTTCGGTGTGCCGCTCTACGCGCCGATCGACGGCGAAGTCATCACGTGTTGGCGGACCGCGCCCGACAAGCCCGATCCCAACACGGATTACGACATCGACGGCGACGGCGTCCCCGGCGAGCCGGGCGACGACAAGTCCCCGATCGCGGCCGGCAACCACCTCCAGATCCGCACGACCGACGGCGACTACATCTTCTACGTCGCGCACCTGCAGTTCGACTCGATCCCGCCCGAGCTCTGCCCGCTCCCCGCGAGCCGCGACTCGGACGGTGACGGCTGGCCGGACCAAACCGGCAAGGACAACTGCGACGGCCTCACCGGCAAGTGGGACGGCTACCCCGAAGACACGCTCCTCCCCACGCCCGTCCCGGTGAAGTCCGGCGACTTCCTCGGTCGCATCGGCCACTCGGGCGCCTCCACCGGCCCGCACCTCCACATGCACGTGAAGCCGATCGCGATGGACGGCTCCGTCATCTGTGAGACCGACTCGATCGAGATCGAGTTCGTCGAGACCTGGGCACAGGAGTGTGACAGCGCGAACGTCACCTCCGCCGGCTGGGATCGCCTGAACGTCGAGAACCCGCTGAACGCGGGCAGCAACCCCCGACACTGCTTCCTCCCCGACGGCATCGGCCCGCAGCGCGATCACTTCGACCTGTCCACGCCCGCGACCGACCTGAGCTTCGAGACACACAGCTCGGGCGACGTCCTCGTCTACCGGAGCAGCGGCAACCTCCGCCTCCGCGCGTTCGCCGTCGACGACGAAGGCGAGCTCACGATCCAGGACGTGCAGAACGAAGGCTCCGTCCTCGACGCCGCCGTCGCGCGCCCGCGCTCCGGTCGCGACGTCGTCGTCTCGATCCGCGGCTCCAACGGCAAGCTCAAGCACATCCCGTACAGCATCGACGACTCCACCGGCGCGATCGATCGCGAGTACGGCAAGGAGCTCTCCGAGGGCACGATCGGCCAGGTCGAGTCCACGCGCTCCCCCACGCACTACGGCTTCGTGGTCGCGATCGAGGACGGCGCCGGGAACCTCAAGGTGATCGACTACGACGTGAGCTCGTCGCTCACGATCTCGCGCAACAGCGGGAGCGGCTCCGGAGGTGCCGTGAGTGACATCGCGATCACCGGCCTGAGCACCGACTACGACGGCGTCTTCACCGCCGAGCTCTCGCCGACCGGCAACCTCACCGTGCGCACGTTCGACGCGCCCGCCTCGGGCGGCGTCTCGGCCGCGGACACGTACGGCACGTTCCTCTTCGGGCAGTCGGTCGACGTCTACACGATCCCCACGCTGTTCGGGACCAACGAGGTCGTGCTCACCGCGCTGATCACCAACACGGGCGACCTCCGCCTCGACACCTGGATCGTCGCCGCGAACGGAGACATCACCTGGATCGAGTCGGCCTCGGCCGGCGCGGTCTCCACGCACGCCGGCGCGGTCGGCCTGACCGCTCACGACTTCGTGTCGGTGGTGCGCGACGGCGGCGGCGACTTCCGGATGATCGGCTGGACCATCGGCACGGACGGGTCGATCCGACGCACCGCGACGCGCGAGGGCGGCGCCATCACCGACGCCGTGGTCAACGTGCGCCGCGACAACGCCTCGGACCACATCGTGGCCGCCCGCGTGGACTCCAGCGGGGACGTCCACCTCTTCACGTACGGCGAGAACTTCGCCCCGTACTACTGAGTCCGCTCGAGCGCGCATCGCCCCGTCGGGACAAACGGGGCGATGCGCCGAGTTGGCCCTTCCCGCGCCGCGCCGCTTGGTGTTACCCCAACGACGTGTTCCCGCGGCTGTCGTTCTTCTTCCGGCAGGCGCTCTCCGCGCTGGTTCGATCCCTCGGCGTCACGTCCGTCGCCGTCGCCACGATCGGCGTGGCGCTCGCGGTGCTCGCGACGTTCGTCGTCATCGTCGACAACCTCCGCCGCGTCGCCGAAGAGCTCGGCCGCGACGTCGAGATCTCGGCCTACCTCCCCAAGTCGATCACCCGCGTGGACGGCGTGACGCTCGCCGCCCAGATCGAGGCGTGGGACGACGTCGAGAAGGCGCGCTTCTTGGAGTCCGAGGTCGCGATGGAGGAGTTCCGCGAGGTGCTCGCCGAGGACGCCGTCCTCCTCGAGGGCCTCCCGCCGGATCTCCTCCCGCCGTCGATCGAGGTCCGCCTCGTCCCGCGGACGTGGGCGCGCGTGGAGGTCGAGGCGCTCGGGCGTCGGCTCGCCGAGTTGAAGCCGATCGAAGACGTCCGCTTCGGGCAGGACGACATCGAGCGCGTCAACGCCATGCTCGGCTTCGCGCGCATCACCGCGCTGATCCTCGGCGTCGCGCTGTGTCTCGGCACGATCCTGATCGTCTCCAACACCATTCGCCTCACCGTCTACGCGCGGCGCGACGAGATCGAGATTATGAGCCTCGTCGGCGCGACCAACGCCTTCGTGCGCGCGCCGTTCGTGATGGAAGGCATGATCCAAGGCGTCCTCGGCGGCACCGTCGCCGCGCTCGTCCTCATCGCCCTCGAAGGGGGCCTCCGCGTCGGCCTCGAGCGCGGCCTCTCCTACGCGTACGGCCCGATCGATCTGTCGTTCGTCCCCGTCTACTTCATCGGCTACCTCCTGCTCGCCGGCGTCACCCTCGGGCTCGTGGGCTCCGTGCTCGCGGTCGGTCGGTTCCTGAGGGTGTGACGTGTCGCTGCTCGTCGTCTCGCTCCTGCTCACGGTCGGCGCCCCGAGCGCGACGCCGGAGTGGTCGGCGCTGCAGCGGCGCCTCGCGCAAGACAGGTTGCGCGTGCGCTTCCTCCGCCGCGAGGAGCTCACGATCAAACAAGGCATCCGCGAGCTCGACCGCGAGATGAAGAAGACGGACCGCCGAATCGACAAGCTCGCCGACGAAGCGGATCGCGCGCGCGATCGGATCGAGGAGCTCGACCGCCGCATCGACGCCATCGAAGCGCGCATGACCGGCCTCCGCGAGTCGGTCGGCAAGCGCGCCGCCGCGATGCTGCGCCTCCGCCGCACGAACCTCGCGACGCTCGTGGATCGCGCCGTCACCCCGGGCGACGCGCGCC
>JAUHYN010000926.1 GCA_030426505.1 bacterium
CATACCCCGGAGGGCCTGCTCCACCTCGACCGCGAGGGCGGCGTCCTGATCTCGGGCGACGCGCTCCAGAACTGGGGCGTCACGGACAAGTACTTCTCCACGCTCGGCGCCGTGATGATGCGCTTCATGGGCTTCATCAAGCCGCACAACGTGGGCCCCGGGTGGCTCCGCGGCGCGAAGCCGAACCGCGATCAGGTGCGCGCGCTCCTCGACCTCGACTTCGAGCACGTCCTGCCCGTGCATGGCGCGAAGGTGATCGGGACGGCGAAGGACAAGTACCGCCCCGCCATCCAGCGTATCTGAGCGCGCGCCCGAGCGGCGTCGTCAGTCCTTGTACTTCAGCATCCCGAGGTTCACGAAGTTCACGAGGAAGTGGGCGACGATCGGCCCCGCGATGTGACCGCTCGCCTCGAACGCCCACCCGAACGCGAGCCCGATTCCGCCCGCGAAGATCGGCCAGAGGAGCAGCCGTCGCTCCATCGGCCAATGCACCAGCGCGAACACGATCGACGAGCCGATGATCCCGAGCGACGGCGTCAGCGCGCCGCGGAACAGCATCTCCTCACCGAACGCGGAGAACAGCCCGAGGAAGAACGCCTGCGGCCAGGTGATGTCGCCGAGCACGTCCTCGAACGCGCTCCCCATGTCCGCCACGACCCGGAACCGCTCGGCGGCGAGGTCCGAGCCGATGATCACGATGCCCGCGAACAAGGCGCCGACCCCGCCCCACGCGAGGACGGAGGCCAACGTCGGCGGTGCGCCGACCCAGAAGACGGACTCGCGGTCCGTCAGCCAGCACCACACCACCGCGACCGCTGCGAGCAGGCCGTAGAACGCGCCCGCGAGCTGGACGATGGAGAGGCGCGGCATGACTCAGCCGTCGCGGAGCGCCTTCTCGATCGCGTCGACCGTCGGCACGCCCTGGTGCTGCACGCCGTTCACGAAGAACGACGGCGTGCCCTGCACGCCCGCCGCCATCGCCTGCTCCATGTCCTCGCGGACCTTGGCCTCCACGGCCTTGTCCTCGAGGCACGACTTGAACTTCGCCTCCTCGAGGCCGAGCTCCTTGGCGTGCGCGACGAACTTGCCGTCGGAGAGGTCGCCCTGGTTCTCGAAGATCTTGTCGTGCATCTCCCAGAACTTGCCCTCCTTGTGCGCGCAGAGGCTCGCGACCGCGGCCGGCATCGCGCGCTTGTGGAACGAGAGCGGGAACTGCAGGAAGACGACCTTCACGTCGTTCTTGTACTTGTCGAGGAGCGCGTTCACGCCCGGCACCGCGCGCGAGCAGTACGGGCACTCGAAGTCCGAGAACTCGACGATCGTCACCTTCGCGTTGTCCGGGCCCTTCGCGGGGCGCCCGGCGAGGTCGAACTTCGCGACCGCGGCCGGCGGCGCCGGGAGATCCATCTTCACCTCGGCGTCCGTCTTGAGGCGCTCGATCATCTCCTGCACGCGCTCCTGCTTCACCTGCTGCGCGAGCACCTGGAGGATGCGCTCGCGGACGAGCTCGAACTGCAGGCCCTTGTCCGCGAGGTTCTCCTGGAAGAACTTCTTCGCGTCCTCGTCGGTGGGCTTCGCGTCGCCCGCGACCTTCTCGACGTACGCCTCCGGCTCGAGGCCTTCCTTCTTCGCCTCCTGCTCGAGGAGCATGTCGATGATCTGACCTTCGAGCTCCTGCTGCTCGAGCTGATACAGCTCCTGCATGTACTTGTTCGTCAGGGCGTCGAAGCGCGCCGGGTGCTGCGCGCGCAGCTCGGCGTAGGTCATCTTGCCGCCCTTCCAGGTCGCGACCACGGTGTCGCCGGGGAGGCGACCGTCGGCCGAGCTGTCGGCGGGCTTCGGGATGGTCGCGGACGGACCACTCTTCGGAGGCGCCTTCGCGGGCGTCGCGTTCTGACAGGCGAACAGCGCGCCGGCGGCGCACAGGGCGGTCATCGTGTACCAGGACTGCATGAGGGTCCGTTTGGCACGAACGGCCGCCAGACCACAAGCATCCTCACCAGCGGACGTCCCAAATCACCGACATCCCGCTCGGGAGCTCCTCCGCGCGCAAGACGTGGGTCGCGCCGGCCGCGTCCACGAGCGACACCTCGGCCCCATCCGCGCGCACCGACGCGCGGCCATCTTCGTTTGAAACGAACGAACCGCCCGAGACCTCGCTGAGGGCGCCCGTGGGGATCGAGTCGCTCACCACCGAGAACCGCCCGCCGCTCGCGTCCCTTCCCGCGCCACCGCCGCCGAGCCACACCTCGACGACGCGCTGATCCGCGACGTCGTCCAGCGAAGTCACCGCCGCGCTCGCGGCCAGCGTCTGCACGCCCTCGGGGATCATCGGCACCACGGCGCCGGCCCGCGCGAGGATCACGGCGTCCGTGAGCGGGGCGTCGAAGGTCTCGGTGTCGCCGCCCGCGTGGCGCGCTCCGTCCCGCCGATCGAACCACGTCCCTGGCGGTAGGAGGATCTCGCGCGTACTCACCGACGACGTCACGACCGGCGCGACCAGCCACGCGTCGCCGAGCATGAACGTGTCCTTCGACCCGTGGTAGCGCGCGTCGCCCGGGACCTGGAACGCCATCGGCCGCACGATCGGCGCGCCGGTCTCGGAGGCGTCGCGCGCGAGCCCCGCCCAGAACGGGTACAGGCGCGTGTGCAGATCGGCCCACCGCTTGAAGTGCGCGATCGTCCCTTCGTCGCGCGACCAGCGCCAGTTGTCGCGAATCGCGCGGCCGTGGTGCGTGCGCATGACCGGCGCGAGCGCGCCGAGCGAGGTCCAGCGGAAGAACAGCTCGCGTGTCGACGGCGGGTTCGTCGCGGAGACGTAGCCCGCGATGTCGTGCGTGACGACGGGGAAGCCCGTGACGGAGAGGCCGAGGAGGATCGGGACGATCGTCGCGAGGCCGTCGTCGGCGCCGAAGGTCGTGCGCTGATCGCCGGCCCACACCACGTGCGCGAGCGCTTGCGATCCCGTGTAGCCGGAGCGGTGGAAGATCACGACGTCGTCGCGCCCGCTCGCCTCGACCGCGTCGCGATTCACCTCGGCCCACAGCACCGGGTACTCGTGGTGCGCGTCCTCCGCAGAGCGATCCCCGGTCGGGGTCACCGTGGTGGGATCGGCGGGGTACCACTCCGCGAAGTCCGCCATCCACCCGTCGATGCCGATCGCGAGCGCGCCTTCGAGCTCGTCTTGCACCCACCGGCGCGTCGGCGCTCGGAAGAGATCCGCGAGGCCGCTCATCTCGAAGTCGGGGGCCTGGAAGAGGTACGGCTCGCCCGTTCGATCCACCACGAAGTGATCGTCCGCGTGCGCCTCGTCCCAGACATCGGCTTGGTCGGTGATGAACGTGTTGAAGTACGTCGTCCACTTGAAGCCGTCGGCGTGCAGGCTCGAGATCAGCGCGTCGACGCCCGGGTAGAGGTCCTCGTCGAGGCGCCAGTCCTCCTCGAGGACGTACTGGCTCCCCATGTCGATCCCGCCGCGCCAGTCCTCCGTCCACAGCGCGCTCGCGGGGATCTCTGCGGCGCGGAGGGCGGCCGCCTCTTCGAGCACGGCGTCGGTCCCTCCGATCGACTCCATCCACACGCCGAACGTCCACGCGGGCGGCTCGGGGATGCGGCCGGTGACGCTCGTCTGCTGGCGCACGACGTCGAGCGGCGACGGCCCCGGCGACACCATCAACCCCACGCGCCCCTCCCAGGCCTCCACCGTGAGGACGTCCGGATCCGAATCACACATGTCCCAGATGGAGCGCCGGAAGGTGTCGAGGTGCAGGCCGTAGCTCGCGTCGCCGCGCGGCGCGACGACGGTCGGGACCGCGAGGTAGCTCTGGTGCCGCGTGCCGACGAGGAACCAGACCACGTCGGGCTCGTCGGTCTCGACCTTGCCGATGCCCTGCTCGCTCACGAACAC
>JAUHYN010000927.1 GCA_030426505.1 bacterium
GACCTGCAGATCGCGGCGCTGTTCGTGGAGGCCTTCGCGCTCGCGGGGTTCTTCGTGATGCGGCGCGTGTCGAAGGCCGCCATCCCGTTCGGGATCGTCTGCTACGCGGCCTTCCTCGCGGCCGTCGGCTATCACCTCGGGCGGCTGCAGGACCTCAGCCTGTTCGCCGACGCCTACCTCGGCGTGGTGCCCATCGCCGTGCTCCCCGTCGATCTTCGGCGGCGCATCCCGGCCACGATCCTGATCGCGCTCGCGCTCCCCGCGGCGTACTTCCTCCCGTTCCCCGACAACATCGAAGCGCCGAACGCGCTCGCGCAGCTCAGCTTCTTGGCCTTCGCGGTGTTGTTCTCGGTGACGCTCGGCGAGATCGTGTATCGCGTTCAGCGACGCGAGTTCCTCCAGGGTCTCGAGCTGGATCGCGCCAACGCAGCGCTCGCCGAAATGGCCGACTCGCTGAGTGATCGAGTCGCCGCGCAGACGCAACAGCTGCGAGGCCTCGCGCTGCACCTCGAGCAGGTCCAAGAGAGCGAGCGACGAAGGATCGCCCAGGACCTGCACGACGACCTCGGGCAGGGCCTCACCGCGATGCGCTACACGCTGGCGCGCCTGGAGAATCACATCGACGACGCGCCGACCGCGGTCCACGAGCTCGTCGCCGACTTGAGCGCATTGACCGACGGCACCACGCGAGCCGTGCGGTCGGTCATTACGGAGCTGCGCCCGCGGATCCTCGACGACGTCGGGCTCGCCGCGGCGGCCGAGTGGCTTTGCGCGCGCGTGTCCGAGATCGGGAGCGTCCCCTGCCGGCTCGAGATCGACCCTGCGTTCCCGAAGGACGACGACGCGCGGCTCGCCCAAGCGTCCCTCGTGCTCTTTCGCGTCATCCAGGAGGGGACGACCAACGCGCTGAAGCACGCGCAGTCCACTCGGATCGTGGTTCGCTTGCGAGCCGAAGACGGGTCGAATCGGATCGGTGCCGAGGTGGAGGACGACGGCGTCGGCTGCGATCCCGACCAACCCACGGAGGGCTTCGGGCTCCTCGGACTCTCCGAACGCGTCCGCGCGCTCGACGGCGAGTTCGCGATTCGACCCCGGCCGGACGGAGGCACGCGACTGTCGGCGTGGGTCCCCGTGACCGCCCAGCCGACCCGAGTGAAGAGCGCATGAAGCCGAGGATTCGCGTATTTCTCGCCGACGATCACGCGGTGGTTCGGAGCGGCGTTCGCCACTTGCTCGAGGAGGTCGGCGACTTCGAAGTGATCGGGGAGGCGAGCACGGGCCGCGAAGTCCTCGACGCGAGCTTGCTCGGTTGCCGCGTCCTGGTCCTCGACTTGTCGCTCCCCGTCGTGTCCGGCCTCGAAGTCCTGCGGCGCGTTCGAGCCAAGTATCCCGAGCTCGCGATCGTGGTGCTCTCGATGCACCCGACCGATCAGTTCGCGGGCCGCGCGCTCGCGGCGGGCGCCCTCGCCTACGTCTCGAAGGAGCGCCCACCGTCCGAGCTGATCGCGACGCTGCGCGCCGCGGCGGAGGGCCGCACCGTCGCGCCGACGCCCGCGGCCACCCCGTCGGGGCTCCCGCACGAGACACTCACCAAGCGAGAGCACCAGGTGTTCATGCTCTTGTTGGAGGGCCGCGCGGTGGCCGACATCGCGGCGGAGTGCGACGTGCATTCCTGCACCGTGAGCAACCACCTCACCCGCATCCGCAACAAGCTCGGCGTCACGACGAACGCCGAGATCATGCGGTACGCGGTGTCGGCGGGGATCGTCCACGCCCCTCCCCTCGACTGACCAAACAAATGTTTCATTCGGCCCGGCCGCGTTGACCGTCCCACGGGCTCCGGAGCGAATAGAGGCGTCACTCGAGGTGACGTCGCCGCGCACGTGCGCGGCACGAGAAAGGACGCACACGTCAAATGATCTGGAACCGCATCAACTTGCTCTTGGCTGCCACCGTCGTGGTCGGCGCCGCGTTCGCGCCGTCGACGGCGAGCGCGCAGCTTCAACTCAGGCCCTACGTCATGCCCTCGACCGTCCCGGCCAACACCCAGGTCGAGTTCGCGTTCGTCGTCCACGGGAGTGGCGGCAGTGGGATCCAGTGGCCCACCGGCTCGTCCGTCGTCGTCGGCTTCGACAACTTCGGTGGGTTCGACGTGACCAACGTCGGCGGCACGTTCGGCCCTGGCGGGTGTCCGATCTCCGCGACCCTCGCCAGCAACGTCGTCACCGTGACGTTCACGCAGCCCTGCACGTGGAACCCGGGCGCTCGCTTGGCCATGAACATCACGGCGTTCACTTCGCAGAACCCCACGAGCTCCTGTCTGATCTCGACATCGGTGTCGGGCGCGAACGCCACCGTCGTCGAAGCTCGGCCGCTGCTCGGCCTGGTGAGCTTCCCCGCCGGCCCGCCCGGCCCCGCGGGCCCCCAGGGCGCCGCGGGGATCTCGGTGAGCAGCGCGACCGTCGAGCCCGGCGCCGACTGCGCGAACGGCGGCGTCCGCCTCGAAGCCGAGAGCGGCACGACCTTCGTCTGCAACGGCGCCCCCGGCGCAGCCGGCGCCGACGGCCTGGACGGAGCCGCGGGCCCCGCAGGCGCCGCGGGCCCGGCCGGCCCCACGGGCCCCGCCGGACCGGCCGGCCCCGCCGGACCGATGGGATCGATGGGCGCCGAGGGCTCCGGATGTTCGTCGACGCGCGTCACGACGAGCGAGGGCCCGGGCCTCGCGGCGTTGGTGCTGGTGTTCGGTGCGTTGATGTTGCGGCGACGTCGCGCGTAGCGCTCACGCCTCCCACCGGCGCCGGTGATCCCACTTCGTCATGAAGTCGAGGAACGCGCGCGTCGCGGCCGACGGGCCCGGGAAGTAGACCATGCTCACCGGGTCCTCGCTGTAGACCTCCTCGAGCACGACTTCGAGCGCGACCTCCATCAACGCGCGGCCGATCAGTGACCGCGGGAGGCGCGCGATGCCGACGCCTTCGAGCGCGAGTCCCATCACCACGCCGATGCCGTTCGCGGAGACCGCGCCGGCCGGGAGCGTGATGCGCGTGCCGTCGGCGAGGCGCCACGGGACGACGCGCCCGCGGGCGTCGCGCTCTTCGACGATGCGGTGCTGCGCGAGCTCCTCGACCGTCTCCGGGATCCCGAACGCCTCGAGGTAGAGCGGGCTCGCCGCGAGGATCATTCGCTCCTGGAACAGCACACACGCGAGGAGGTCCGGGTTGATGCGATGCCCGAGCTGGAGCGCGACGTCGAACTCGCCCGGTCGCAGCGCGCGCAGGTCGCGCCCCAACTCGACGTGGACCGTGATGCTCGGGTGCGCCTCGACGAACGCCGCGACCGGATCGACCAGCCCGTAGCCCGTCCCGAGCTCGGGCCCGACGAGGCGGATCGTCCCCGCCGCCTCGCCGGCCGCCGCGCGGAGGTTCGCTTCGAGTTTGTCCTGCCGCGCGTAGAGGTTGCGGAGCCCGTCCGCGAGGTGATGGCCCGCCTCCGTCAGCGCGATCGTTCGACCGGAGCGATGCACGAGCTCCAGCCCGACCTCCGCTTCGAGCGCCTCCACCCGCCGCATCACCGTGGTGCGCGCGATCTGGAGGCGGTGCGCCGCCGCCTGGTAGCTACCGGCGTCGGCGACGGCCAGGAACACCCGTCGGTCGTCCACGCCTGACTCGTATCACGAACGCACGCTCACCGTGCATCATCGAGACATCCGGACGCCGCCGGATCGGCTACCTTGAGCGCGACGAATGCACGCGTTGATCATCCGGGGCGGGACCCTCGTGGACGGCACCGGCGCGCCGGCCTTCACCGCGGACGTCGCCGTCGACGAAGGCCGCATCGTCGCCGTCGGCCGTGACCTCGGACGCGCGCACCGCACGCTCGACGCCGACGGCCTCCTCGTCACGCCGGG
>JAUHYN010000928.1 GCA_030426505.1 bacterium
GTGGCTCGATGATCTACAACCGCCGCCGCTTCTCCTCCGCTGGTCGCCTCGGGTCGGACGAGGTGTCGATCGAGGACGTCTACGCCACCGACGAGCTCGTGGGGTTCTCGGACGGGACGTCGCTGTTCGAACTCACTGCAGACCTCGTCCTCGACTTCCGGGACGTACGCGGCCAGACCGCGAATGGCTTCTTCTTCGAGGCGTTCGCGGGCGGCGTCCCCGAGCAGGACGGCTACCGCTTCTTCCACTGGGGCGCGGACCTCGCGATCTTCGTCGAGCTGTTCGCCGACACCCGCGTGCTCATGCTGCACGGCGCGATCGAAGGCGTGGAGGGCGACCGCGAGCGCATCCCCTTTGCGGAGCTCCCACGGCTCGGCGGCGCTGGCCGCCTCCGCGGCTACCACGTGGATCGCTTCCGCAACGAGAAGGCGTGGATCGGCGGCGCCTCCTACCACTACCCGATCCACCAGCTCGTGCGCGGCGTGCTCTTCGTCGACGCCGGTCGCGTCGCGGACGGCTACGGCGAGCTGTTCGACGCGCGTGAGTGGCGTTACGCCGCGGGCGGCGGACTCGAGTTCGGCACGAAGGACAGCACGTGGTTCCAGATCGACCTCGCCTACGGCGACGGCCTGTTCTTCACCTTCTCGACCGCCCCCTTCCGCTCATTCTCTGGGCGCACGGAGCGCCTGTGAAGCGCGCCGCACTCTCGCTGATCGTGCTGTCCGCCTGCGCGACGACACCGCGCTTCGCGGACCGCCCCGTCGTCACGCGCGTCGACGACACGCGCGACATCCCGAAGCCCACGCCGAACACGTTCTACGCGTACCGCTACATGGCCGACTCGTTCGCGTTCCGCAGCCTCACCCGCGCGATGGAGCTGCGGACCTCGCAACCCGCGTGGTCGACGAACGCGCTCGACGAGGTGCCGGACTCCACGTGGTTCACGAATCGCGTGACCGCGCGCGACGTCTCGCCCGAAGAGGCGGCGGTCGGTCCCGGCGCGAGTGGACCACCCGAGCTCCCGTTCGTGATCGTGTCCGGCAAGTCCGGCGGCGGTAACCCGGGCTTCGTGGTGAAGGACGCGACGGGACGGCGCTTCCTCGTGAAGTTCGATCCTCGCGACAACCCCAAGATGCAGACCGCGACCGACGCGATCGTGAGTCGGCTTTTCTGGTTGATGGGTTGGAACGTCCCCGCCGACCACGTGATCGTGTTCGCGCGCGAGGAGTTGTCGATCGCCAACGGCGCGAAAGCGAAGGACGCCCTCGGTCGCAAGGAGCCCCTCACGGAAGCCGTCCTCGACGCGACGCTCGCGACCTCCCCTCGCCGTGCCGACGGGCGCTACCGCGCGCTCGCGAGTGAGTTCGTCCCGGGCGAAGTGCTCGGCGGCATCGTGCCGGAGGGCGTCCGTGAGGACGACGCGAACGACACCATCCCCCACGAACACCGCCGCGAGCTCCGCGGCCTCCTCGCGCCCGCGGCGTGGCTCAATCACACGGACATGAAGGAGGACAACCTGCTCGACACGTGGGTCGAACAGGACGGCCGCCACTTCGTGCGGCACTACCTCGTCGACTTCGGCGAAGCGCTCGGCGCGCACGCCGCGGAGAAGGGCCGCCGCGAAGACGGCTACGAGTACTTCGTGGATTGGACGGCGCTGCTCGGGGGCACGTTCTCGTTCGGGCTCTGGATCCGCGAGTGGGAGTCGCTCGAGTCGTCGCCGTGGCTCTCCATCGGGGCGTTCGCGACGGAGCCGTTCGATCCGTACACCTGGCACGAGGCCTACCCGTTCTGGCCCTTCGACGAGGCCGACGCCGCGGACCGCTACTGGGGCGCGAAGCAGGTCCTCGCGGTGCGGCGCGATCAGCTCGAGGCGATCGTCGCCACGGGCGCGCTCTCGAAAGAGGCGTCCGAGTACCTGGTCGAGACGCTCTTGGATCGGCAACGCCAAGTCGGCGCCGCGTTCCTCGAGGCGGTGTCTCCGCTCGACCATCTCCGCGTCGAAGGCGGCGCCTGGTGCGGCGTGGATCTGGGCGTCGCCTACGACCTCGCCGACCACGGCGTGGTCGAGGTCCTCCACCCCGAGGACCGCACGATCGAGGAGCCTCGCTCCGAAGTCACAGTCCACGACGACGGCGCCTTCTGCGTCCCGCTCACCGGCCGCGGGTACACGGTCTACCGCGTACGCACGCGCCGCGGCGGCGCGCTGCACCCCGTGATGCAGGTCCACGTGATCGAGGACGACGCGCCCAGAATCGTGGGCGTGGTGCGCGTGGAGCCAGCGGAGTGAGTTCGCCTCACATCCAAGTCACCTGAATCGCGCGCCCCGTGCGCGCCTCGATCGCGTCCCACCGCGGGCTCCGCACGAGCGTCGCGCGCCCCCCGCCGCGCACCGTGATCTCGATCTGCTGCGCCGTCTCCTGGACGTGGAGCACCGGCAACGCGCTCCCCGTCGCGCGGTCGAGCGCCTCCGCGAGGGACACGAGGCCCTCCGTCAACACGATCGCCTCGCGATCCACCGCGCGGAGCAGGCCGCCGAAGCGCGCGACGTCCGGCTTGCGGCGGCCGAGCGCGATCTCCGCGAGCATCGCGTGGCGCCAGCGGTCGAGGCCGGGGACGGAGAGGGTCGTCAGCAGCTCCGATGCGATGCGCGGCGCACGGCCGACGTCGATCGTCTTGCCGGCGTCGACGAACAGACACGCGGCGCGAAGCAACGCGGCGTCCACGCCGTCCAATGAAGGACACGCGCCGCGGATCGCTTCGGCGAGGGTGGCGATGCGTCGGTTGCGCGCGAGTGATGGACACAACCGGAGGGCGAGCGACTCCACGCCGCATACGCCGACGTCGCGACGCGCGCCGCCGAGGAGCGCGTCGAAGAGCAGCCCTTCGCGGATACCGAAGGTACTCGCCGCGAGGCCCGGGGCGCCGAGCGCATCGACCACCTCGAGGACCACCGCGGCCCCCGCGACGATCACGTCGGCGCGATACGGGCTCAGGCCCTCGATCTTCTTGCGCGCCTCGAGCTTCGACGCCGCGAGGCGCTCCAGTACCGCCGCGAGGCGATCACGCGGCAGGAACCAGCCGTGCAGGACCGGGAGCGGCGGCACCTCCGACGCGATGTCGACCTCGCACAGGTTGCGGATCGTCCCGCCCACGCCGATCACCGGCGCGTCCGTCTGCGCGACGCCCGCGAGCAACCCGCGGACGTGGTCGCGCAGCCGCGCCAACTCCTTCTTGCGCACGCGCTTGCCGGTCAGGAACGCGCGCGTGAGCCGGACGCCACCCGCCGGGAACGACACGCCGCCCGCGAACGCGCCCGCTTCGATGCGGCTCACCTGCGCGCTCCCGCCGCCGACGTCGAGGACGACGGCGCGCTCGACGTCGAACCCATTGCTCACTCCGATCGCGTCGAGGCGCGCCTCTTCGTCACCCGTGATGACGCGCAGCTCGATGTCCGACGCCTCGCGGACCGCGGCGACGAGGGCGTCGGCGTTGAGCGCGTCGCGCACCGCGCTCGTAGCGACCGCGTCGATCCGCGTGGCGCCGCTCGCTTCGGCGAACGCGCGGAACGACGAGAAGATCGACGCCGTCCGCTGCAGCGCCTCGGGCGACAGGTGACCGTTCGCGTCCGTGAGATCCGCGAGGCGGATCCGCTCCCGCATTTCGTCCGCGGCGAGGCAGTGACCCTCGGCGCTGACGTCGTAGACGACGATGCGCGCCGCGCTGGATCCGAGGTCGGCGACCGCTCTGCGTTCGAGGCTCGGTTCCACGCGCGGCGAACTCACACCAGGCTCGTCCCCAGCAGCTTCTTGAAGAACGCGACCGCGTACGAGTCGGTCATCCCGGAGAGGTAGTCGGTCACCAACAACAGCCGCTCGTACGGCGACGTGTCTTCGGCCGGGTGG
>JAUHYN010000929.1 GCA_030426505.1 bacterium
CTCACCTGATCGATGATCGCGGCCGCATTCGGGGTGCGCAGCGGATCCAGATCGCTCTCTACGCCGTGCGCGTGGTCTTGCACCGTGCGAATGTTGAAGACGCGCGCGTTGCCCTTGATCGTGTGGACCGCGCGGAACAGCGCGTGAACGGCGTCCTTCGCGCTCGGGTCGGCCTCGAGGCGCTCGACGGACTCGCGGGACACGGAGAGGATCTCCTTCGTCTCGGTGAGGAAGACGTCGAGGAGCTCAGGGTCGACGTTCGCGAGCTCGGACATGCGCGAGAGGCTGGACTGCTTCTCGGCCTCCTTCTTCACGACCTCCGCCTCGAGCGCCTTGATCGCGGTGACGTCCTTCGCGACGACCATGACCTTGTCGACTTCGTCGGCCTCGTAGATCGGCGCGTACTCGAGCTCGAGAACGCGCTTGTCTCCATCTCCGCGCTCGATCTCCCAGTTCTTCACGGGCTCGTCCTCGGCGAGCATCCACTGCAGCTCGTCCGCTCCGAACACGTTCTCCAGCCAGAAGCGCATCTTCGACGACGCCATCACGTCGCGCTCCTCGGTGACCTGCATGAGACCGAGCGCCTCACGCCCCTTCACGTCGTCCGCGCCGAAGAGCGCGGGCGTGAAGGCGGAGAAGCCGCCGTTGACGCGGCCGTCGCGGCCAACGGTGAACATGCCCTGCGAGACGTTGTCGAGGATGTCCTGCATGTCGCGTTGTGCGCGGACGAGGGCTTCGGTGCGTTCGGCGACCTTCCGTTCGAGGCCGTCCTCATACTCGCGCAGGGCCGCGATCATTTGGTTGAACGACGCGGTGAGGACGCCGACCTCGTCGGCGGAGCGGACGGCGATAGGTTGGATCTCGCTCACCCGCTCGGCGCTCTGCGTCGCGCGCATGAGCAACCGGATCGGCTCGACGATGCGGCCCGACACGAACGCGAGGCCGATCGCCATCAGCGCCAGTCCGAGCGCGGACGCCGCGAGGAGGCGGCGGCCGACGGCGGCCACGGGGGCCTCGATCCTCTCTTCGCTGCGGAGCGCCGCTACGCGCCAGCCGTCCACGCCGAAGCCGCCTTCGAGCGCGCTCGTCTTCATCGCGAAGCCGTCGCCGGACGGAGTCGTCCAGGTGTCGGCGACGGGGAACACGGCGTCCCGGAACGCGAGCGCCTCGGGGGCCGCGACGATCGCGCCCTGAGCCGTCGTCAGGACGGCCACGGATTCGAGGCTGTCCCCGTCGGCCTGCGTGAAGCCGCCGAGGATCTTCGAGAAGTGATCGACCGAGCACAACACGGTGAGTGTGCCGACGGTCTCTTCGAGGACGTCGACCACCGGGAGGCTGAAGCCGACGACCTGCTCGTTCGGTCCGAGGACGGACGCGAGCCACGCGGGTCGCGACGGGGGGACGAAGACGCCCTTCGAGGGCTCGCTCTCGATCGCCTTCTCGATCCACGCGTCGTCGATCACCTTGTCGCGGACGTCGAGGGCGGTGCCGTTGCGCTGAGTGTTGGTCGCGATGATGCGGTGATCGATGTCCGCGGCGACGATCGCCACGTACTTCGGCTTCGTGCGGACCAGCTCCCCCGCGTACCAGCGGAAGTTCTTCGGGTCGCCGGAGTCGATCGCCTGCGCGACGATATCGAGGCGCGCCGAGGTCACGGCGTCGGCGTAGGCGTCGTCGAGGTTCTCGGAGATCGCATCCGCGAGGTTTCGCGAGCCGAGGCCGAGCTGCTTCATCGAAGCGTCGACGAGAGCGTCGTGCGTCATTTCCGTGGAGAACCACCAGACGCCCGCGGACGTCGCGAGCGTGAGCCCGAGCGTGAGCGAGAGGAGGCGAGCCCGGAGGCCGAATCGTACAGGAGCTTTCATGAGGGACTCAGATTCCGAAGAGCAGCTGCAGCTCGGCGACTTCGTTTTTCACGCCGTCGTCGATGAAGCCGAACTTCGCGCGCGCCCGGATGTTCTCGGGCAGCACGATGAGGGTGCCGATGTCGTGGCGTTGGATCTCGCGTTCGAACGAGGCCGCGTCCTGGATCTGGTACGCGTACATGCCGATCAGCCACGGGAACACCGCGAAAGAGGCCTCCGCGAACCACGTGATGCTGCGCGCGGGGATGTTCAGCGGGACGTCCTGGTCGAGCCCGAACATCGCGCCGCTCCACAGCGAGAAGCGATAGAGATCGAAGCGGGCCTCGAGGCCGAGGCGGCGCACCAGCGTCTGGTCGACGCCCGCGCCGTCCTCGACGACGCCGATGTAGCCCCACTGCGCGACCGTCAGGATGACGTCGTCGAGGACGCTCGGCTCGTCGAGGTCGATGTCCGGCTCTTCGCCGTCGAGGGTGATGCCGCCGAACTTCTGGCTCAGGTGGTAGTACGCGTCGACGTTGGATCCGACGCCCGCATTCTGGACCACACCCAGGGCGTAGAACGTTCGATCGAAGAGTTGGCCGTTGAGTTCGGCACCTACGCGTCCGGTGGCGACGACGTGGCCGTTGATGCTCCCGGTCCCGATGATGAACTTCGTGAGCACCGCCTCGTTGTTCTTCGCGAGCGTCGTGGTCTGCTCGAAGAGGCCGAGGCGGAGGTTGATCTCCGGACGCTCGAAGATACGACCGAAGTGGAGGTAGAGCTCGTTGGGGGAGCCCTTGCCGGCCCACGTCCCGAAGAACGACACGTGCTGACCGAGCGTCCCACCGAACAGTAGATTGAACGAAGGGCTCCCGAGGACGACGGCGTCGTCGATGCCTTGTTCGTTGGTGTAGGCGCCCGACAACGTCCCGGAGAGCGAGAGCGGGAGCCACCCCGGCAGCGCGCCGGTGACCAGGCCGATCCCCTTCATCTCGATGTCGGGCGTGCGCCGCGCGCGGCGGTCCGCTTCGGCGGTGCCCGGCCAGCGGTACCCGGCCTTGCGGAACGCGTCGCCGAACTCGTTGCGGCGCGTGATCGCGACGTGACACGTCGAGCACGGCACGCCGTAGGTTCGGGCGAAGGCCGGGATCGCCTGGGCGACTTCGGGGGTGGCGAGCGCGACGGCGAGCGCCGCGAGTGCGAGGGCGCGCTGGATGGTCATTTCACCACCACCGAGTAGCCGCTCATGTCGCGCGGGTGCAGGCCGCAGCGGTACGTGTTCGTGCCCGCGGAGTCGAAGGTGTGCTCGTGCGTCCCGACGAGGTGGTCGCCCGACTCATCGAACGCGCCGGCCTCGCTCACCACGTTGTGGTCTTCGCTGTCGGCGAAGGTCCAACGGACCTTGGTCCCCTGCGGGACGGTGCAGGTGCGGCTCCCCTCGTCGCCGATCGGCCACGGCGACTCGACGCACCCGCAGACGATGATGAAGGTGAAGTTCTGGATCAGGAGCTCTGCGGTGTTCGCCTCGGGGCAGGGGTGCTCGATCAGCAGCGACTCCGAGGTCCCGATCGACTCGGACGGAGCCGGTGCGCGCTGCGTGAGTCGCGTGTCCTCCGGGACACACTTGGTACCCATCAGGGTGGGCGCGGCGAGGCCGCAGACGAGGGCGCGGGTTCGGGCATTCATGGGTCGCGTCTCCAGAGGTCCGTCACGATGATCGCGCTGCTCGCGTGCCAACCGAGGCCAGCGGCGCTGCCGGTGAGGATCGAGAGGATCTCGAAATCCTCCGACACCATCCGGATGCCCCACCACGACAGCACGTCGAACATGCCGGACCAGCAGATCGTCGCGATGAGGAAGCACTTCGTTCGCTCGCGTACGCCGCTCTGCGCGAGCAGCAGCGCGTTGAATCCGTAGATGACCGCGAAGCCGAAGAGGTGCGCGTGGCTGATACCGAACAGGCGCGCGGTCGAGAGATACTGAAAATATTCGTACGCCGAGGCGTTGGCGACCTTGGTCTGGCTCCACACCGAACCGGCCGCCATCAGCTGCACACACA
>JAUHYN010000930.1 GCA_030426505.1 bacterium
CTCGAACGGCTGCCAGACCGACGCCGACTGCCCGCCGAACCAGATCTGCAACCCGATGTCGCTGCAGTGCGAGCCCGGGAACACGAACGGGTGCATGACCAACGCCGACTGCCCCGCGAACTTCGTGTGCGATCCGAACAGCTTCACGTGCGTCCCGGGCAACTCGAACGCTTGCATGTGCGACGCGGACTGCCCGCCGAACCAGGTCTGCGACCCGGCGACGGCGCAGTGCGTGCCGGGGAACTCGAACGCGTGCATGTCGAACGCCGACTGCGCGCCCGGCGAGGTCTGCGATCCGAACAGCCTCACGTGCGTGCCGGGGAACACGAACGGGTGCATGTCGAACGCGGACTGCCCGCCGAACCAGGTCTGCAACCCGGCGACGGCCCAGTGCGAGCCGGGCAACTCCAACGCGTGCATGTCGAACGCCGACTGCGCCCCGGGCGAGGTCTGCGATCCGAACAGCTTCACGTGCGTCCCGAACAACACGAACGGCTGCATGACGGACGCCGACTGCCCGGCGAACGAGGTCTGCGACCCGGCGACGGCGCAGTGCGTGCCCGGCAACTCGAACGGCTGCATGACGGACGCGGACTGCCCGCCGAACCAGGTCTGCGACCCGGCGACGGCGCAGTGCGGCCCGGGCAACTCGAACGGGTGCCAGACCGACGCCGACTGCCCGATGGGTCAGAGCTGCGATCCGAACACGCTCACGTGCGGCCCCTCGAACCCGAACGGCTGCCAGTCGAACGCCGACTGCGCGCCGGGCGAGGTCTGCGATCCGATGACGCTCCAGTGCGTGCCGAACAGCTCACCGCAGTGCATGAGCGACGCGGACTGCCCGGCGAATCAGATCTGCGACCCCGCGACCGCGACCTGCGTGGGCAACGCGCCCTGTCAGTCGAACGCG
Source organism: bacterium (assembly GCA_030426505.1). GTDB lineage: Bacteria > Myxococcota > Kuafuiibacteriia > Kuafuiibacteriales > Kuafuiibacteriaceae > JAUHYN01. The sequence continues at coordinate 911 of JAUHYN010000930.1, forward strand.
GACTGCGCCCCGGGCCAGATCTGCAACCCGATGACGCTGACCTGTCAGTGAGCGACGAGAGCGACGGCGGCGCGTCTCCCCCGCGCGCCGCCGCTCGCGCCCCCTCGAGGCCCGCCGCGCGCAGGCCGTCCCTCGCCCCGCCTCCGAGATTCGGTAGTCTCCGCACGTGGAGTTCGGATCCCGCTTCGGTCTCGGCCTCGCGGCCATCGGTCGCCCCGGCTACATCACGCTCGGACGCGACGTCGACCTCGGCGCGCACCGCACGGTCGAAGCGATGGAGCGCCGCGCGCACGCGCTCCTCGATCACGCATGGCTGCACGGCGTCCGCCACGTCGACGTCGCAAGGTCGTACGGTCGCGCCGAGGCGTTCCTCGCGCGCTGGCTCGATCGCCGCGGGCACCGCCCGACCGTCAGCTCGAAGTGGGGCTATACGTACACCGCAGAGTGGAGCGTCGACGCCGACGTCCACGAAGTGAAGGACCACGGTCGCGCCGTCCTCGATCGCCAGGTGGAGGAGTCGACGGAGCTCCTCGGCGATCGCCTCGACCTCTATCAGATCCACTCCGCGACGCTCGACAGCGGCGCGCTCGACGACGAAGACGTCCACGCGCGCCTCGCCGCGCTCCGCGCCGAGCGCGGCTTCGCGATCGGGTTGTCGCTGTCGGGACCGGAGCAGGCCCGCACGCTCGAGCGCGCGCTCGCGATCGAGGTCGACGGCGTCCGACTCTTCGACGCCGTGCAGGCGACCTACAACGTCCTGGAGACGAGCGTCAGCGCCGCGCTCGAAGCCGCCAAGCGCGAGGGGCTCTCGGTCATCGTGAAGGAGGGCGTCGCGAACGGGCGCCTCACCCAGCGCGGCCTCGACACCCTCGCCGCCGAGACGCGCGACGTCCTCGACGCGCGGGCCAAAGCCCACGGCGTCCCTGTCGACGCGCTCGCGCTGGCGGCGATCGCGTCCCGGCCGTGGGTCGACGTCGTGCTGAGCGGTGCCGTCACCGAAGCCCAGCTCGACTCCAACCTCGCCGCGAAAAAGGTGGCGCTCGGTCCCGATGACGACGTTCTGTTCGCGCTGGCCGAGGCGCCGGGCCACTATTGGGCCCAGCGCAAGGCGTTGTCGTGGTCATAAGACCTGCGCGTCGAACGGGTGTCTCGGGACCGGCGCCCTGAACGTCACCGGTAGTAGCTGTCGATCACTTCACGATGCTCCGGGCTCGCGAAGTCCGGCCAGTGGCTCTTGTCGAACCCCGGCGCGTTCTCGAGCTGCTCCTTCGACATGTCGACGACCACGGTCTGGTTGACCTCGTCCACGGCGATCGACCGCCAAGGCAGCGCGAACAGCTTGTCCCCGAGACCGAGGAACCCGCCGAACGACAGGACGGCGTACGAGACGGTCCCGGTGTGTACGTCGATCATGATCTCCTCGACGCTGCCGAGCTTGTCGCCCTTGCGATTGACGACTTTGTCCCCGATGAGTGATTTCGCGGAGAGCGTAGTGCGATCCTTCATAAGAAAAGACCCCTTTCGAGGCGTCTCGGACTGCACTCGACGTGCCGCGCGGAGCGCCATCGAATGCGGAATGGGTTGCGGGGCAATGTGCCGCAAGCGTGCGCGTCAGCGCCGCGCCACGCGCATGTGCGGCCCGTGGCGCGGGCGCACCGTGATCGACGCGACGAGATCCAACGGCCGATCGTCCAACCGCGCGAGCGTGTAGCGCTGCGCGATCATCGCGACGGCGAGGCGCGCCTCCAGCATCGCGAACGCGCTCCCGATGCACACGCGCGGTCCGCCGCCGAACGGGAAGTACGCGTAGCGCGGGAGCCGATCCTCGAGCGCCTTCGTCCAGCGCTCGGGGCGAAACGCCTCCGGATCCTCGAACCAGCGCGGGTCGCGGTGCGTGACCCACTGCGGGAGGACGACCAACGATCGCTTCGGGATCGGCCAGCCCATGATCTCGTCGTCTTCTTGTGCCTGGCGGATCAGCGCCGCCGCCGGCGGGAACAATCGCATCGACTCCTTCACCACCTGTTCGACGCGCGTGAGCCCGGGGAGATCTTCCAGCGTCGGGACACGAGCCGCGAGGACGTGATCGATCTGTTCGCGCATCACGCGCGCCTCGTCGGGGTGCCGCGCGAGGAGATCGAACGCGTAGGTGAGGGTGAGGGCGGTCGTCTCGTGTCCGGCGAGGAGCAGCGTGAGGACCTCGTCCTGCAGCTGCTTGTCGTCCATGCCCTGGCCGTCCTCGTCCTCGAGCCGGAGGAGCATCGACAGCAGATCGTCGCCGTCGGGCGCGCGGCGCTTGTCGCGGATGATGCCCTGCACCACGTCGAACAGCTCGTCGCGCGCGGCGAGGAAGCGACGGTTGCGAACGGTGGGGACGGACATCGGGATCGACAGCGGGTTGGAGAGCGTCTCCGCGAAGTACTCGACCACCGTGGTGAGCGCGCGGCCCACGCGTTCGCCGGCGTCGCCGGTGGTGGTGCCGAAGAGGGTGCGGACCGCGATGTCGAGGGTCAGGCGCATCATGTCGTCGGCGACGTTGCGGACGCCGTCCTCCCACTCGACGAGGTGGCGATCGAGGACGTCGGTCATCGCCTCGACGTACGACTGCACGCGGCGGTGGTGGAACGGCGGCGACAGGAGTTTGCGTTGGCGCGTCCACAGCGGGCCGCGCGACGTGAGGAGGCCGTCGCCGAGCACGACGCGGAAGCGCTCGATGAGCGCGCTCTTCTCGTAGTTCGATCGGTGGGTGAGGAGGACGTGCTCGATCGCGTCCGGGTCGGCGATCAGGTACGCGCCGAAGCCTGCGAAGCGCGTGAAGACGAGATCGCCGTAGCGGCGGGTGGCGTCGACCATGAAGGTGAGCGGGTCCTTCTGGTAGGCCCACATCGGGCCGATGAGCGGCAGGCCCATCGGGCCGGGGGGGCGGCGCGGTCCTTTCAAGCGATTCAGGTGGGTCGCGATCGAGTGGGTCGACATGACGGAGTCTCC
>JAUHYN010000931.1 GCA_030426505.1 bacterium
ATCGGTCGGCGTCGCCCCAAACCCGCGCTCACCACCGAAGGGGTGTGAATGAACGCGGCGATCGGCGTGGGCGCGACCGGCGGGATGGTCGGCTTCGTCATCGCGTCGCTCACCGGCGGTGACCCGTGGCTCGCGTTCGAGATGTGCCTGCTCGCCGCGCTCGTGTTGCGCGACGTCCCGCGCTTCGTCGCGCCGCTCCTCGCCGGCTGCGTCGGCGCGTCCTACGCGACGGTGTTCCAACCCGACGGCCTGTTGACCGGCGGGCTCCTCGCGCTCGCGCTCGCGATCATCGGCGCGGCCACGCGTCGTGAAGTGGAGCGCGCGCCCGCCGTCGACGCGTGGACGCCCGCGATCGGGTGGTGCGTCGCGGTCCTGATCTTCTTCGCAGCGGTCGAGTTCGCGCCGCGCGAGCTCCCCGAACCCGCCGGCATCGCGGCGGCGGTCGGGCTCGCGGTCCCCGTCACCGCGGCGGCGCTCTTCATGCGCTCGCTCGTCCCGCTCGGCCTGGCGAGCGCGTTCGCGATCGGCGCGATCTTCCTCGGCCCCACGCTGCCCGCGCTCTCACTCGGGCTGGGCGTCGCGGCGACCGCTCCGATCGCTCTGTTCTGCGTGCGCCCGGTCCTCGAGATCCGCGCACGCCGAATCGCCGAGGTCGGCCTCGCGGGGAGCCTCTCGGGGCGCGCCGCCGCCGACGTCTGCACCTGCGCGGGCGCCGGCTACACGCCGCGCGGCTCCGGCACCGTCGGCGCGGTGACCGCACTGCCCCTCGCGTGGTGGATCGCGGACGACTCGCCGCTGATCCGCGGCGCGGTCGTCGTGGTGCTCACCGCGCTGTCGATCGTGGTCGCGTACCGCTACCAAGCCGGCGAGTCGAAGAACAAAGACCCGAGCGAGATCGTCTTCGACGAGTTCATCGGCGTGCTGATCGCGCTGGTCGTCGTGCCGTGGGAGTGGCCGTGGGTCATCGCGGCGTTCGTGCTGTTCAGGTTCTTCGACATCGCGAAGCCCGGCCCGGTGGGTTGGATCGATCGCAAGATGAAGAACCCGGCGGGCATCATGCTCGACGACGTGGTCGCGGGCGTGATGGCGGCGGTGGTGTTGTTGCTCGCGCAGCGCTTCATCTGACACCCCCGCCCACCGAGTCGTCGCCCCTGCCCCTGAACCTGCCCGTGCCCATGCCCTCGACCGAGGGCGCGCACGCGCGGCTTCGTCCCGAGCGATCCCGTTCAGGGCAGGGGCAAGGGCAGGTTCAGGGGCAGGGGTCTCTCTTTACGACCAGGTCGCCCACAACAGGATCGCCCCCGCGACCAGGAACGCGATCGCCCCCGCCACCAACGGCCACGTCCGCGGCACCGGTTCGCTCGACGCCGCCTCCGCCGACGGCGGTAGGTCCTCCGTTTGCGGTGGCGTCTCGGTCCCCGTCAGCAGCTCGAGCGCCGCGGCGGCCGACGCCGGGCGCGCGCTCGGCTCGAACGCGGTGAGCGCGGTAATGAGCGCATCGAGCCGCTCGCCCACTTCGACGTCCGGCACTTTCTCGGACAGCGGCGGGACGCGCTCCTTCATCAACAGCTGCGCCATCGTCATCGCGCGCGCGTCGTGCGGCGTGGTTCCCGCGACGAGGTAGTAGAGGATCAAGCCGAGGCTGTAGAGGTCGGCGGTCGCGGCGACCTCGCGCCCGAACGCCTGCTCCGGCGCCATGAACAGCGGCGTCCCCACGAGGTGGCCGGTGCGGGTGAGGCGCTCGCGCTCCTCGGTGCCCGGGTCGAGGACGTACGCGACGCCGAAGTCGAGGATGCGCGCGAGGTCGCGGTCGCCGTGCTGCTCGACTACGATGTTCTCCGGCTTGAGGTCCCGGTGGATGACGCCCTCGCCGTGCGCATGCCCGAGCGCGCGCAACAGGTGGACCGCGTACCGCTCGACGCGCGCGGACGGCAGGCGCCCCTCCTCCTCGACGATCGCCTCGAGCGTCCGCCCCTCGACCAGGTCCATCACGATGTACATCAGCCCGGCCTTGGTCGTGCCGAAGTCGACGAGCTTCACCACGTTCTCGTGATCGAGGCGGCTCGCGGCCTCCGCCTCGCGCAGGAAGCGCTGTCGCGTGGTCTCGTTCGCGGCGACGTCGCCGAACATCACCTTCACCGCGAAGTCGCGCCCGATGAGCGCGTGCTTCGCGCGGTACACGCGGCCGATCGCGCCCTCCCCGAGTAGCGCCTCCACGACGTAGCGGCCGGAGAGCATCACGCCGATCAGGTGATCGTGTTCGAGGCGCTCGAGCTCGTGCCCGTCGACTGCGCACCGCGCGAAGCCCGCTCGGTATACAGCTGCGCAGCGCGGACAGACGCGTCGCTCGTTCGTGAACGGCCCCTTGGAGGTGCTCAACGCCGGCCCCGGTCAGTGTTTCTTGTTCGGGCAGTCGGTCTTGCTGCAGCGACCGTAGAGTTCCATGCGATGGTCGACGACCTCGAAGCCGAGGCGCTTCGCGATCTCTTCCTGGAGGCGCTCGATGCGCTCGTCGAAGAACTCGATGATCTGATCACAGTCCTTGCAGATGATGTGATCGTGGTGCTCTTCGTCGCCGCGCGCCGGCTCGTACACCGTGTGGTTGTCGGCGAACTTGTGCGGCTCCGCGAGCCCACACTGCGTGAGCAGCTTGAGCGTCCGGTACACCGTCGCGAGGGAGATGTTGGCGTCTTCCGCGCGCACGCGCTCGAGCATCTCTTCCGCGGACAGGTGCGCGCCCGCCGCGAAGAAGACCTCGGCGATCAGCTCGCGCTGACGGGTGAGCTTGAGCCCGTTCTTCGACACGTAGTCCTTGAGGACCTGTCGCGGATCGATCTCGATATCCGAAGTCATGGGCGGCTCGCCGTGAAAGACCTTAGCAGGTTCAAACCGGGATGACACTGCGGCGCTTCACGATCACGTCGCGTTCCTTGTTCCTCGCGAACGCCAGGCGGCGGGTCAGTTCTTCCCGCAAACGCGCCGGCTCGACGATCCCCTCGATGACGTTCTCGGAGGCCAGCTTCACGATGTCGATGTCCTCCTTGTACTCGGCGCGCAGGCGCTCCACGAACGCCTCGCGCTCGTCTTCCGGCTGCTCCGCGATCTTGTTGGCGTAGACGGCGTTGACCGCCGCCTGCGGTCCCATCACGGCGATGCTCGCCGACGGGAACGCGAGCGTGGCGTCCGGCTCGAAGCCCGGGCCGCACATCGCGTACAGCCCCGCGCCGTACGCCTTCCGGACCACGACACTGAACTTCGGGACGGTCGCCTCGGAGATCGCGTTGATCATCTTGGCGCCGTGCCGAATGATGCCCTGCTTCTCGACGGCCGACCCGATCATGAAGCCCGGCACGTCGGCCAGGAACAGGAGCGGGAGGTTGAAGGCGTCGCAGAGCCAGACGAAGCGCGCGGCCTTGTCGGCGCTGTCCACGAACAGGACGCCGCCCTTGTACTTGGGCTGGTTCGCGACGACGCCGATCACCTCGCCGTCGAGCCGCGCGAAGCCGGTGATGAGTTCCTTGGCGAAGCGCGCCTTGAGCTCGAAGAACGAGCCCTCGTCGACGATGCCGTCGATCACCGAGAGCATGTCGAACGGCTTGTTCTCGGCCTCGGGGATCAACGACGCGATCGTCGCCGGATCCGTCTTCGGCGCGCGCGCTTCGGCCGGCAGCGGGCGGTCCTCCCAGTGCTGCGGCATGTACGAGAGGTAGTCGCGCGCGGCGGTGAGCGCCTCTTCCTCGCTCTTCGCGAGCAGGTCACCGCAGCCGGAGGTCGAGCAGTGCATCTTCGCGCCGCCCATCTCCTCGAGCGTGACGTCCTCGTTGATGACCATCTTCGCCATGCGCGGCGAGCCGAGGTACATCGACGCGTTGCCCTTCACCATGAACACCTGGTCGC
>JAUHYN010000932.1 GCA_030426505.1 bacterium
GACGTTGCCGCGATCGTCGAGCACCTCCGCCTTGAAGTTCTTGATCTCACCCATCGGCATCTCGATCGGCTCGGCGCTCTCCGGCGGATCCGCCCAACGGATCTTGTCGACGATGACCGCCTTGATCTCGACCTCGGCCGTCAGCTCCTTCTCGAGCTTCGTCGTGCGCGCCGTGATCACCGACTCACCGCTCCCGAGGATCGTCACGACGCCCGTCTGATCGATCGACGCGACGCTCCGATCCGACGAGTCCCACTTCACCGGGACGACGCCCATGTAGACGCCCTTGTCGTCGAACGAAGAGACGCGCAGCTTGATCGTCTCGTTCTTCTCTTCGAACGTCGGGAAAACCGTCTTCGCGTCCTTGGTCTTCTGCGTCGACTCGACCGCGTCGAGCGGCCCCTTGATCCGGATCTCGGACGGCACCTTCTCGCAGGCGCTCACCGCGAACGCGATCGCGGGGAAGAACAGCCAGCCCCGGATCCAGCTCGCGCGTCGTCGTTTACGTCGGGTCGCCCTCATGGGCCGGCGTCGTACCCCGAGGACCCCGCGCACGGTCAATGGTCAACCGTACAGTCTTGCCGTGTTCGGCCCCTCGTCGTCCTCTTCGAGGTAGGGTTCCAGCGCTGTACGGATGTCCTCTGGAATGGTCGTGCTGGTGTGGGTGTCGAGGTTCATTGCCACGACCTTCACGCTCGCGGTGGCCAGCAGGCGCCCCTCGCGCCGCACTCGGTACTCGACGGTCCCCGATCGTTCGGTCAGGCGCGACAGGAACATCTCCACGTCGACGACCTCGCCGAACCGCGCGGGCTCCTTGAACTCCGTCGCGACCTGCACCGTGGGGAAGCCGACGCGGCGCCCGTTGAGCACCTCGGCGTAGTTGATCTGGAGCACTTCGTCGAACCACGTCTCGAACGTGTCGTGGAACCATTCGAAGAAGCGCGGGTAGTAGACGATCCGTGCCGGGTCCGCGTGGCCGAATCGAACGCGGACCTGTTTCGTCAGGCGCATGCCCCGTTTCTTATCACGATCGGTGGTACAGTCCGCGTCTTCGATGTCGGTGCTGATCGACACGGTCCGCGAGATCGACACGCCCGAACACCTGGCGTTCAAGGCGCGCATCGCCGGACCGAGCCGCCGACTCCTCGCGTGGCTCCTCGACCTGGTGATCCAGTTCGTGATCGGCTTCGCGCTCCTGATGGTGATCGCCGCCGTGAGTTCGGTCGGCCCTTCGGGTCTCGGTCAGGGCCTGTCGCTCTTCCTGATCTTCATCCTCCAGTGGTTCTACTTCACCATCGCCGAGACCGTGACCGGCGGTCGCTCGCTCGGGAAGATCGCGTTCAAGCTCCGCGTCGTCCGGCCCAACGGCCTCCCGATCACCTGGCGCGAGTCCATACTCAGGAACTTCCTCCGCGCCGCCGACCACGGCATCTCCCCGACCCTCCTCCTGTTCGGGCCGATCGTCATGATGTTCAACAAGAGCTTCCAGCGGCTCGGGGACATCGCGGCGGGCACGATCGTCGTCGTGGAGGAGTCGGTCCGCGTCAAGAATACGCCGTCGCTCGAAGCCGACCCGGAGCTCGTCGCCTCGCTCCCCGGCCTCCTCCCGCTCGACCAGGACGACCTCGAAGCCCTCGAGCTCTTCGTCAGCCGCGAACGCATGAGCGACGCGCGCCGTGACGAGCTCGCCGCGATCGTCGCGCCGCACTACGCGAAGCGCCTCTCCGTCCCGAAGCCGAAGGACCCGACCAAGTTCCTCGCGGCCCTCTGGGCCCGCGCCCAGGATCCGACCCGGAGGATCGGCGTATGAACCGCGAAGAGCTCGTGCGCAGCCGCAAGGAGCGCTGGAACGAACTCGCGAAGCTCCTCTCCAAGGCGGAGGCCGTGCGCGGCCCGCAGACGCTCGGCCCCGCCGGCGTGAAGGAGATGGCCGAGCTGTACCGCGCGCTCGCGGGCGACCTGATGCTCGTGCGCCGCGAGAAGCTCGGGGCGGATCTCGAGCGCTACCTCGATAACCTCGCGAGCCGCGCACACAACGCGCTCTACGCCGGCACGTCGGTCGGCAGCCGCGTCAACCTCTGGAACCTGTTCCTCGACTTCCCGGCCGCGCTGCGGAGGAACCTCCGCTTCTTCCTCATCGCGACCGCGCTGTTCTATCTGCCGGGGAGCATCGCCGGGTACGCCGCGTACGTCGACGAGTCGTACGCACTCGCGGTGATGAGCTCCGGGCAGCTCCAACAGATGGAGGAGATGCACAGCAAGGGTCACAAGGACGGCCGCGCCGCAGACGACAGCGCGGGCATGACCGGCTTCTACGTGTGGAACAACGTCGGCATCGCGTTCCGGTGCTTCGCAACCGGCGTGTTGTTCGGCCTCGGGCCCGTCTTCTTCCTCCTCTACAACGGCCTCGTGATGGGCGTGGTCGTCGGGCACCTCGCGCGCAGCGGGTACGGCGAGAACATCTTCAGCTTCGTCTCCACGCACGCGCCGTGGGAGCTCACCGCGATCGTGATCAGCGGGGCCGCCGGGTTGCAGATGGGCTTCGCGCTCGTCGCGACGCACGGCCGCACGCGCGCGGGGAACCTCCAGGCGCATGGCCTCGAAGTGTTGCGGCAGGTCGCGGGCGCCGCGGCGTTCCTCGTGGTCGCCGCGCTGATCGAGGCCTGGTACTCACCGTCCGCGTTGCCGCCCGTCGTGAAGTACTACAGCGGCGGCGTGGGGTGGTTGATCGTCGCGGCGATCATCGCGTTCGCGGGGCGTGGCCGCGGGCTCCCGGAGGACGTCGTCGCGCTTCGGAAGGGGGCGGCGTAGTGAGTACGTCGTTCCAGGCGCGCATCGTCCTGCGCCCGCGTTCGCTCGACGAGACGTTCGATCTCGCGATCCGTTACCTGCGCGCGACCATGCGCGACTTCGTGAAGCTCTACATCCTCTTCACGGTCGTGCTGACCGCGATCATCGTGATCCCCGCCTGGCTCCTCGAGCTCTCCGACGAGACGCAGATCGCAGCCGCCGTCGTGATCGTCCCGTTCTACGAACGCGTCGTGACGGTGTTCGCGGGGCGGCACCTCTTCGACAACCCAACCTCTATCCGCGCTGCGATCGGCGCGGTGCTGAAGCGCTCGCCGTTCCTCGCGACCCACGCCCTCTTCGCGGTCGCGCCGGTGTTGATGGTGGTGCTGACGGACGAGGACGGCTCGCTCGCCGCCTTCGGGATCATGCTCGGCATCGCGTGGGGCCTGTTCGTCCTGCCCTCGCACCTGCACGTCACCGAGGTCGTCCTCCTCGAGCAGCTCCCGGCGGGCCGCGCGATGAAGCGCGCGCGCATCCTCCTCGCGAACAGCTTCGGCCGCGCGTTGGGCGGGCTCGTGTTCACGACGGTCGTGCGCGTCTGCGTGGTGGCGATGGTCTACTTCGGCCTGAACTTCATCGTCGGCTTCGTGCTCCAGTTCGAATCCGCGAGCGAACACCTCGGCGGCTACTTCGCGGTGCTCGGGTACATCCTCGCTGCGCCGTACGTCGCACTCGCGCGGCTGTTCGACTACGTGGACGCGCGCACGCGCCGCGAAGGCGGGGACATCCAGGTGCGGTTCAACGCGATCGCCCAGCGCTACGCCCGCGAGGAAGCGGATCGGCTGGCGGCCTGATGCGTCGGGCGATCTCATCGGCCCTCGTGGTGGCGGCGCTCGCCCTCGCGACGGACGCCTCCGCGGGCACGCCGCTGTGGGGCTACTTCGTGCGCGACGCGGACGGCGCGTTCATCGCGGGCGGGTGGCCCAAGTCCGAGTCGGTGGTCTTCGGGAGCGGCGAGGACGCCGACGTTCCACTGAAAGGAATCGATGCCGAGCACGCCGAGGTCACCGCGAGCGCGAGCGAGATCCGCATCGAGC
>JAUHYN010000933.1 GCA_030426505.1 bacterium
GCCGCCGTCGCGGGCTTCGGAGCGAGAGGCGAAGTAATCCGCCGCGCGCTGTTCGAGCGCGCGGCCGAAGTCGGTTCGTGGTGCGAACCGTGGGCGGCTCGCTGGTGTCGATGAGGATCGAATTTGCGGCCGCCCGGTTCCTTCTAGACTACCAGCGTTCGCGCCGGCCGCCACGGCCGCCGCCGCCGCCGCCGCCACCCTTACGGGCCTCGGCGATGTTGACGCGGAGCGCGCGCCCGTCGAGCTGCTGGCCGTCCATGGCCGCCACGGCCTCGCTGGCCTCGGCGTCCGAGCTCATGGTCACGAACCCAAATCCGCGCGGACGTCCGGTGTCACGGTCAGTGATGATCGCGACTTCCTGGACCGACCCGAAGGCCTCGAACGCGGCGCGAAGGCCCGCTTCGTCGGTGTTCCACGACATGTTTCCGACGTAGAGCTTGTTGTTTTCCATACCTTATCGATCTCTTTCGCAGGCCAACGCCACGGGGCGCATCATCTCGGGCTCGGTCGCCGTACCACTCGACCGGGTCGTGGCGGCTTCAGTGCCGCTCCGGAGAAACAAGAGCCTACTGGAGTGGGCGCGGGCTCGGGAACGAGTGCGCCGACGGCAGGAAGGAACGAATTCGCCGTGGCCGTAGTGGTCTCAGAGCACCGCGGGATCGTCAACTGCTAAGCGAAGGGACTCGCGCGGACCGCTGTCCCACCGTGACGACCAGGAGCGCACATATCCCCAACACCGCGAATCCCGCCACGATCGGGAGCGGGGTCCCGTCGAAGCGCGCGGCCACCAGGCCGCCGAGGACGCCCGAGATCGTGGTCGACGTGAACCCCAGGGCGGCCGAAGCGGTGCCCGCGACGTGCCCGAGCGGCTCGAGCGCCATCGCGTTGAAGTTCGCGCCCATCATGCTGAACGTGAAGAAGCTCGCGCCCGTGCAGAGATAGTACGGCCAAAAACCCTCGTGCCCCGAGAAGTAGATGCCGGCGTAGACGACCTGCACCCCGATGAACGTGACGAGCGCGCCGTGCGACAGGCGCCGTGTCCCCACGCGCTCGACGAAGCGCGCGTTGAGGATCGAGGCGACGGCCATCGCGCTCGCGACGCCGCCGAAGAAGTAAGGGAACGTCTCGGCGCGCCCGAACGATCGGAAGATCTGCTCGGAGCTGCTGATGAACGCGAAGAGCGCGCCGAACACGAGCCCGGTCGCCACGGTGTACGCGCGGGTCACCGGGTGCTTCACGACTTCGACGTAGTCCTTCGCGATGTCCCGCAAGCGGAGCGAGCGGCGCGCGCCGGGCTTCAGCGTCTCCGGGAGGCGAATCACGAGCCAAACGCACAGCGTGACGCCGAACAGCACGAGCGCCCAGAAGATCGCGCGCCAGGAGCCGCCCTTCAGGATCACCACGCCGATGCTCGGGGCGACGATCGGGACGATCATGAACACCGTCATCACGAACGACATGATGCGCGCCATCTTCGGACCGGCCGCTTGATCGCGCACCACCGACAGCGCAGTCACGCGCGCGCCCGCGGCGACCAACCCCTGCAGCGCGCGGAACACGACGAGCTGTTCGAAGCTCCCGGGCAGCGCGCACGCCGCGCCGAACACGACGTAGCCGAGGAGCGACGCGACGAGGACGGGCTTGCGCCCGAAGGCGTCCGACAGCGGGCCGAAGATCAGCTGCCCCGAACCCATCCCGAGGACGAACGCCACGATGACGAGCTGGCGGTCGTTCTCGGTCGCGACGCCGAGCTCGTTCCCCATCGCCGGGAGCGCCGGCAACATCACGTCGATCGCGAGCGCGTTGAGCGACATCAACGCGGCGATCATCGCGATCAACTCGACGGTGCCGAGGCGGGGTCCGGGGCGTGACACGGGTTGCGAACGCTCAGCGCCCTCGAATGATGCCGGCGGATTCGAGTTCTTCGATCTCGGCGTCGGACTTACCCAGCCACTGGCTCAAGACAGTCCGCGTGTGTTCCCCGAGCTGCGGCGGCGGCGCCGTCGGGGCGGGCTTCTCGTGGTCGAACCGCGGCGCGCTCGCGACCGTTCGCACCTTCCCCGCCGTGGGGTGATCGTGCTCCAGGATCGACCCGCGGGCCTTCAGCTGCGGGTGCTCGAGGGCCTGGCTGATCTCCAGCACCGGCGCCCCGGGGAGCGCCTTCTCGCGGAGCGCCTCGTCCCACTCGGCGCGGGTGTACTCGAGGAAGAGCGGCCCGAGGATCGCCATCAGCGCTTCGCGGTTCTGGACGCGCGCGCTGTTCGTACTGAAGCGCGCGTCTTCGGACAGCTCGGCGCGCCCCATCAGCGCGGCGAGGCGGTCGAACTGCGCGTCGTTCCCGATCGCGAGCGCGTAGCGACCGTCCTTGGTCTCCACCGTTTCGTACGGACAGATCGACGGGTGGGCGTTGCCCATGCGCGCGGGGTTCTCGTTCGTCGCGAAGTAGATGCCCGCTTGGTACGTGAGGAGCGAAGCGATCGCGTCCTGCATCGAGATCTCCACGTGCCGCCCGACGCCGGTGCGCGCGCGCTCGAACAGCGCCGCCAAGATCCCCTGCGCGGCGTACAGCCCCGCGACCATGTCCGAGATCGCGACGCCGACCTTCGTGGGATCACCGTCCGGTTCTCCGGTGAGCGCCATGAGTCCGGTCACCGCCTGGAGGACGGCGTCGTAGCCGGGCAGGCCTTCGAAAGCGGGATCGCCGCGCGTGCCGTAGCCGCTGATCGAGCAGGTGATGATCGAGGGCTTCTTCTCGCGCAGCGCGTCGGCGCCGAGGCCGAGGCGCTCGGCGGTGCCGGGGCGGAAGTTCTCGAGCACGACGTCGCACTCCATCGCGATCGCCAAAACGAGCTCACGCCCGCGCTCGCTCTTGAGGTCGACCGCGACGCTCTGCTTCCCGCGGTTGATGCTCATGAAGTAAGTGGACTCGCCGTTGACGAAGGGCGGTCCGAAGCGGCGTGTGTCGTCGCCGTCCTTGGGGTGTTCGATCTTGATGACTTCGGCGCCGAGATCGATCAGCTGCTGCGTCGCGAACGGGCCGGAGAGCACGCGCGACAGATCGAGGATCCGGACGCCAGACAACGGTGCGGTCATGTCGACGAAGGCCGGTAGCACACTCGTCCCCACGCCGCGCAAGCTCGCGATCTGATCCAGGTTTCGGCGACGCCGGATCGCGAACGTTTCCGATGGGTTGACTCGATCGATCGCCGTGCTACGGTCGAACGCAGTGGGACGTTCGACGGTTCGCTGTAGCGTCTGCGCGACGACGTTCGTTCCGCGGTTCTCCTACCAGCGCGACACGGATCGGTACTTCTGTTCGCTCGCCTGCCGCACGCCGGAGCTCGAGACCTCGCGCCCCCAACACTGCGATCACTGCGGCCAGACCTTCGAGGTGCGCTTCGCGTACCAGGTGATCGCTTCGCGCGACGAGCGGCGTCTCGTGTGCTCCGAGATCTGTCGCGCCGCCGCGCTCACGGCGCGCAACAAGGGCACCACGAAGAAGGCGCGCGTGCTCGCCGTGCTCAACCAGAAGGGCGGCACCGGCAAGACGACCACGAGTGTGTCGGTCGCCGCGGGCCTCGCGCGTCGTGGGCGCCGCGTGCTGCTCGTCGACCTCGACTCGCAGGGCAACTCGGGCATCTCGCTCGGCGTGCGATCGAACACCACGCTCTACCACGTGCTCGCAGAGGACGCGCCGGTGCGCCAAGCGATCGTCGCGGCGCGCCGTGACCTCGACGTCTTGCCGTCGGACCAGGCGCTCGCCGTCGCGGAGTTGGCGCTGATCGAATCGAAGGATCGCGCGGAGCGGTTGCGGCGCGCGCTGCGGCCCGTGCTCGGTTCGTACGACGACGTGATCCTCGACTGCGCGCCGTCGCTCTCCATCCTG
>JAUHYN010000934.1 GCA_030426505.1 bacterium
CGAAGAACCCCGCGCCGCTCGCCACGCGCGCGCTCGCGAAGAAGACGCCGTCCAAGGGGAAGAAGTGGGTCGTGCTCGGCGCGGTCGGCCTGTTCTCGGCGGCGTTCGTCCTGTCGGCGGCGCTGTACTGGCGGCACCGCGCGCGCGCGGCCGGCGAGGAAGATCCGTTTGCGCGCTTCCTCCCGACCCCGAGCGCGGGCGTTGACGTCGACGCGGGCACCGAAGACGCCGGCGCGATGGCGATCGCGACCGGACCGGACGTCTCGCCGCGCGAAGTCGACGCGGGGGCCGCCGCCGTCGAGCCGCCGCCGCCGCCGCCCGCGGTCGTCGAGGCGCCCCCGCCGCCGCCGCCGCGGGTCGAGGCGCCGCCTCCGCCCGTGGATCCGCCGCCGCCGGTCGAGGCGCCGCCGCCGTCCGTCGATCCGCCCGCGATGGCGGGGCTCGTCGAGACGGCGACTGCGCCATTCTCGCGTCGCGGGGTGGACGGGCTGCCGCTCAACCTCCCGATCGTCGACTCGTCGTTCGACTTCGACGCGTTCGTCGCCGATCGCATGAAGGAGGCGAAGGCCTGCAAGGAGAACACGGACTGGAAGTGTCTGCAGACGGCGGTCCGCGAGGTGCTCGAGGTGGATCCGATCCACGAGGAGGCGGCCGTCCTCGAGAAGAAGGTCGTCCTCTACGAAGCCGCCGAGCAGGCGCTCGCGAAGGCGGAGGGGCTCGCGAAGAAGGGCGAGTACTCGCAGGCGTACGAGGTCCTTCAGAACGTCCCGCAGGAGCTGCCGCAGGCCGGCGCGGCGCAGACGCGCGCGAAGGAGCTCGAACACCTCGCGGTCGAGGACCTGCTCGCGAAGGCGGAGCGCGAAGCGGGCTCGCGTAGGACGTGGCGCAAGGCGCACAAGCGCTACAAGCTCGCGTTGTCGCTGGAGTCCGAGAACACGGAGGCGCTCGCGGGGCTGCGCGCCGTCGAGCGCAAGATGCGGCGGAAGAACATCAACTTCGCCGCCTACAACCCGCGACGTCACAGTCAGGTGGGCACGACGGCGGACGTCCCGGGCCCGGACCTCGACGTCGCGTTGGTGCGCCACTTCGACGGGGACAAGGAGCTCGCGAAGATCGCGAAGGTCTATCGCCGCGGCGCGATCGATCAGGCGCAGCGGAAGGCGGACAGCCTGTCGAAGCGCGGGCCGGGTGTGCGGCGGCGCCGCGCGAAGAAGCTCGGCCGCACGCTGCGCGACATCGAGAAGCGCTTCTCCCGCGTGCGCACGGAGATCGGGAACGACCCGGCGCGGGCGTGGTCGATGCTCCGCGAGCTGCAGCGCGAGGAGTCGGCGCTGCTGCCCTCCGGCGTGAAGTCGTTCGTGGTGCGGGAGCTCGAGGTCAGCCTCTCCGAGGCGTACGCCGAGCAGGGCGCGTCGATGTTCGATCGCGCGCGCTACGAGGACGCGTTCGAGCGCTGGGAGTCCGGCTACAAGTTGGACGCGACGAACCCGAAGGTCATCGCCGGCCTGAAGAAGCTCGAGGCGCAGGCGGAGCGCTACGCCCAGGAGGCGGAGCTCGCGGCGCAGCGCGGCGAGCCGGACGTCTGCGAGAAGTGGAAGCGCATCACGCGCATGACGAACGCGAGCAGCGACGTCCACCAGACGGCGCGCAAGCGCGCGCTGCTCGCTTGCGGCGGGTGAGCGCTACGGCCCGAGGTCGGCGCGGCCCTCGCGGATGTCGGCGATCTTCTTCCGCATGCGCGACAGCAGCTCGTCGAAGCCCTCTTTCTCGATGAGCTTCCGGAACTGCGAGCGGTAGGTCCGCACGGTGGAGACGTCATCGATCGCGACGTCGTACACGTGCCAGCGGCCGCCGTGCCAGATCGTGCTGAACTCGATCACCGC
Source organism: bacterium (assembly GCA_030426505.1). GTDB lineage: Bacteria > Myxococcota > Kuafuiibacteriia > Kuafuiibacteriales > Kuafuiibacteriaceae > JAUHYN01. The sequence continues at coordinate 1,884 of JAUHYN010000934.1, forward strand.
GACCTGCTTGTCGGCTTGGACGCGGGCGGAGACCTTGCCCTTCTTCCCGGAGACGTCTTCCTCGAGCCACTTGATCTCGACCTTACGCGGCTTCTTCACGTCGCCCTTCGAGGCGAGCTTCAGCTTCGAGCGGTAGGAGGTCTCGATCATCTCGCGGAGGATCGCGGAGAACTCCTTCTTCTGCTTGTCGTCGAGCTTGCTCCACTGACGGCCGAGCGAGCGCTCGGTCATCTCGTCCCAATCGAGCATCTCGTCGATCAGCGCCTTGGACTTCGCGTTCCAGTTCTCGACGTCCTTGGTCTTGGACTCCTTCTCGGCGAGCTTCCGCGCCTCTTCGACCTTCTTCTCCAGCCAGGGCCGGGGCGAGGGGAGGTCGGCGGCAAACGCGGGCGCTGCGGTCAGGGTGGCCAGAAGGAAGGCTGCTGGGGCTCGCATGCGACGTGTCCTCATCTGTCTTCGTTTCTGACGCAGGACGCAAGGAACGATTGCATCCTGTGTGCGGCCTCACTCGCGATCGCGGCGCGCTTGCACCAATCGTCCGGTCGCGCGGCTGAGCTCCGTGAGTTTGATCAAGGTGTCGAAGCGCGTGCGCTGAAGGTCCGCTTCGGAGGCCGCCCAGGCGAGGAACGCGTCGATCAGCTCGTCCGCGGCGCCGGTGCCGATGTCGTAGGCGAGGCTGGACGCGGTCAGCCAGCCGCGCGCGGTGCGATTCGCGCGTTCGAGCTTCGCGATCCGGTCGTACCCGCCGCTGATCTCGATGTGGAGCTTCTGCACCTCGAGCTCCACGGCCTGCTCGGCGAGCTGGGCTTGCGTGGCGCGCACCTTCGCCTCGGCCTCGGCCTGCTCGAGGATCGCGAGCTTCTGGAAGATGTCGAGCTCGATGCGGAGCCCGAGGCCAGCCGCGAGATTGAAGAAGTTGAACGGGTCGTTGATGAACGGGTTCGTCTGGTTGGTCGCGTTGCTGGTGTACGCCCACTGCAGGACGCCGCCGAGGTAGATGTCCGGGTAGAACTGGCGCCGGCGGAACTCCGCGAACGTCTCCGCGGCTTTGACGACCTCGCGCAGCGCGAGGAGCTCGGGGCGGCCACCCTGCGCGGACTCGGTCGCGTCGAAGAGGCTCGGGATCGTCTCCGGGAGGTCCGCGAGGTCGGCGTCCGCGACCTCGAGGCGCCGGCTCTGGTCCCACCCCATCAACAGGCGCAGCGCGCGCAGCGCGATCTCGCGGGCCTGGCGGGCCTCGGTCTCGCGGACGAGGAGGGTGGAGAGCGCGTACTTGAGGCGGAGGCGATCGTTCTCGGTGACCTGCGGGGAGTCGTTGTCGAGGAGCTCCTCGATCTTCTCGAGCACGCTCTCGAGCGTTCCGCGGCCGTCATCGAGCGAGTTCAGGAACGTGCGCGTGAGCTGGTACGCCCAGAAGCCGCGGGTGACGTTCACGACGACCTCGGCCTCGGTCACGGTGCGGTTGTGTTCGGCGGCGCGGACGACGTGCGACGCGGCCTCTTTGCCCTTGGAGATCTTCCCGAAGGTGTACAGCGGGAGGAACGTTCACGATGACGGTCCGCGCCTCGGGTGTCGGGCCACCGAACAGCCCGTTGAGGGTCATGCGGCGGTAGGCCTGGCTCGCCGCGAACGAGTAGAGCGCCTCGGCCTGCGCGATCTGCGCTTGGGCGATGTCGATCTGCCAGCTCCGCGCGAGGGCCTCTTGGATCATCGCGTCGAGGGTCAGCGTCCCCGTCGGGGTCTGGGTCTGCGCGACGGAGCTGGTCGGGGCGATCTGGAACGTGATCGTGTCGGGCTCGTCGGCTCGGGCCGGGCTGCCGATGCCGATCAGGGCGACCGCGATGGCGATGGACGTAGGGGCCCGCATCGACGATTCTCCCGCCGCGCGTAACAGACACTTGGGTGCCAGGCAACTCGTTGCCGGCGCTGTGTCGGTCCGCACCCAGCGCTCGTGAAGCACCTCCGCGCCGCCGTCGTCGTCTTGGTCTCCCTCGCCGTGGC
>JAUHYN010000935.1 GCA_030426505.1 bacterium
CCACGGCGGGCAGATGTGGCCCTTCGGCTACCTGGTGCGGCTGGCCATCCCGTACCTGGCGGGCGCCTATACCCGTGGCGCCTCGCAGCTGTATGTGAGCCGAGGCACCGGGTTCTGGGGGCCGCCGATGCGGTTGTGTGCGCCTGCGGAGATCACCGTGCTGCACCTGGTGTGAACACGGGGTTTTCAAAGTCGGCGCGGGTGGCCGATATTGATCGTCGACGACCGATGTCCCGCTCACGCCCCACGACCACGACCAGCGACACGACCCAGCCGTCGGAGATCCCGACGGCGATCCACGACGAAGCCCCGTTCTTCGGCGACGACGAGACCGAGGACAAGACGCTCGACGTCACGATGTCCGAGTCGGACGGCGCGACACCGGATCTGAAGAAGTTCCGTCGGCCGACGAAGTCCGAAATCATGGACGCCGTCGACCAGGTGAACACGGAGTCGATCGACGTCCTCGAGCTCCACCAGGCCCGCACGGCTCAGGGCGAGACGGACGACGTCGACGCGGACGACGTCGACTGAGTTTTCGCTTAAGCTGCCCGCGTGCGGCGCGCGCTCCTCTCTCTGCTGCTGTTCGGGTGCAGCGCGGCGCCCGAAGTCGAGTGCCGCCTGAACAGCGATTGCCCCGCGAACGAGCAGTGTGACGACGGGGTGTGCGTGCCCGAGTGTCGCGAGGACCGCGACTGCTCCACGCCCGAGATCTGTCAGCAGGGGCTGTGTATCGATCCCGGCCCGTCGACTCGCCTGTGCGTGCGCGTCACCGACTGCGCGCTCGGGCAGACGTGTGTGAACGGGCTGTGCGCCGCGGTGTCGGTGTCGGTCCGTGACGGCGGCGTCGCGCCCCCGCGCGACGGCGGGCCGGCCGCGATCCTGGACGGCGGGTCCCCGGTGGGGCTCCCGTACGGCGCGGCGTGTTCGGCGGGTTCGCAGTGTGTGTCCGGCCTGTGTGTGGGCGACGCCGCCGCCATGAGCGGGCGCTGCACGATCGCCTGCACCGAAGACCTCGACTGCATCCGCCCCGACACGTGCGAGGACGTCCCGGGCGCCGGGCGCTTCTGCGCGACGGTGTCGACCGGGCGCCCCACCGGCGCCGAGTGCCCGAACGGCGCGTCGGACTGCGCGGGCGGGATCTGCATCGCGCGCCCGAGCGCGCCGACGTTCTGCTCCGAGCGGTGTTCACCGTTGCCGGCGTGCCCGCCGAACTTCACCTGCCAACCGCTGCCCGACGGCGCGGGCGGCGCCGAGCCGGTGTGCATCCCCGGCAGCGGCGGCGGCTTCGGGATGAACTGCGCGCGCGCGGCCGACTGCTACACGCAGTTGTGCGTCGGCGTGGCGGGCTCGCCGAACGGCGTGTGTACGACGTTCTGCGATCGCGTGCCGTGCCCGACCGGCTACACGTGCGCGTCGGTCGACGACGGCGCCGGCGGTGTCGTGCAGATCTGCGCGCCGGCGGGATCCGTCGGCGGCCAGTTCGGCGACGCGTGCAGCGGCGCGTCCGGCTGCGCGAACGGGCTGTGCCTGTACGACGCGCGGACGGGCGGGGCGTTCTGCACGATCCCCTGCGCGAGCGCCGCGGACTGCGCGCCGGTGCCGGGGCTCGCGTGCGTGCGGTTGGCCGACGGCAGCGCGGTGTGCGGCCCGCCCTGAGCCTCGGTCACGCGGCGTCGGCGGTGTAGGATCGCGCCGCCTTGGACACGCGCGGACGAAACCTCGCGGTCGCGATCGTCGCCGCGGTCGTCGTGGCGATCGTCGGCGCGCTGTTCCTCCTGATCGCGCGGTGGACGGCGCCGAGCCCGGAGCCCGAAGCGCCATCACCGCGCGCGGCGCAGACGCCGACGGTCGGCGAGACGGCGCCCACCCCGATCGCCGACGCGCCGTCCGGTCCACCGGCGACGGTCTCGGGCCACGCGCGCCTCGGGGACGGCACGCCGGTCGCGGGCGTCGAGGTTTGTGTCCTGCAGTTGGCGCCACGCGCGAAGGAGCCCGAGAGCTTCGACGAGGTCGCGCGCACCTGCGTCCCGACGGGCGACGACGGTCGCTACGCGGTCACGGATCTGCCGCCCGGACGGAGCCCCATGGTGAAGGCCACCCGCGCCGAACACGTCGTCGACCTCGAGCGGCAGGACACGTCGCCGCTCGCCGCGGGCGAGGCGCGCACGGTCGACATGGGCGTGCGCCCGTTGAGTGACTTCGTGAAGCTCGAGGTCTTCGTCGAGGACGAGGGCGGTGGCCCGATCCCCGGAGCGCGCGTCGGCGGAGCGCGGAACGAAGACGACAAGCGTTGCCCCCTCGGGGGTGTCACCGCCGCGGACGGGCGCGTGGTCGTGTACTGCTTCCCGGGCGAGCACCGCGTCTACGCCGACGCGCCCGGCTACGTCCAAGGGCGCCGGGACGGCCCCGCGCCGGGGACGCTCCGCATCCTCCTGCGCCCCGGCGCTTCGATCTCCGGGTTCGTGTCCGGCGGCGCGCCGGGCGTGGAGTATCGCGTCGTAGCGCGGCCCACTCCGGGCGCGGCGCACTACGGCCAGACCACGCCCGACGGCGCGTTCACGATCTCGGGTATGGCGGCCGGGACGTACGACGTCACCGCGCGAGGTCAGGGGTGGATCGGCGCCGCCCGTGCGCCCGTCGCCGTGGGGCCGACGGAGGCGGTGCAGGGCGTCGAGATCCCGCTCGAGCCGACGGTCACGCTCCGCGCCACGATCCGGCGCGAGCGCGGCGACTGCGAGGAGCCGCGCATCTCGCTGAAGCGCCGGACGCCGCCCCGGCTGAGCAGGTTTCGCGTCGCGGAGACCAACGCGCCGGTGATCGTCGACGACCTGTTGCCCGGGACGTACGACGTCGACGCGAGCTGCGGCGGTGGGGAAGCCGACCTGAAGGCCGAGCTCGTGATGGGGCGTGAGGCGATGGACGTCGAGTACACGGTCTCCGCGGACTTCCAGATCGTGGTGCGCGTGGTCGACGAGGCCGGCGCGTCGGTGGCGGGCGCCGCGGTGTCGGCGCGAGGTGAGGGTTGGGACTCCGGGGAGACGGGCCCGGACGGCGTGGTGCGGCTCCGATGCACGGAGGGCCCGTGCGAGATCAAGGCGCGCAGGGAGGGGCGAGGTGAGGTGCTGCGATTGGTCGACCTCGAGGCGGAGCCGGAGGCGCCGATCGAGGTGAAGCTGAAGCGCGGGCACGTCGTCGAGGGTCAGGTCGTGGATCGCGCGCGTCGCCCGGTCGCCGGCGCGAAGGTGACGCTCACCGACGTGTACGAGATCTCCTCCGACGAGCGAACGACGGACGCCGAGGGTCGCTTCGTCTTCACGAACGTCGAGTGGCGCGTGCGCGTGAAGGCCACGGCCCAGACGGAAGAGGGCGCGGTCGCGTCCGAGTGGGTGCGCCTCGAGATGCCGCACGACGCCCCGACCGCCCGCGGGGTGTTGGAGGTCGCGCCGGCCGAGGTTCGGATCGCCGGGCGCGTGGTGACCGTCGCCGGACAGGCCGCGCCGGGCGCGCGCGTCGCGCTCTACGCGGGCACCCAACTCCCCACGCGGTCGACGACGCCGATGGCCGGGGAGGTCGTGAGCGGCCCCGACGGGCGGTTCGTCTTCGATGGACTCGCGGCGCGCGGCTACGTCCTGCACGCCGACCACGAGTCGGAGGGCATCGCGGTGAAGTCCGTCGAGGGCGGTGACGTGGAGCTCGTGTTGTCCGGCTTCGGCGCGGTGTCGGGGACGGTGGTGCGCGCCGACGGGCGCGCCGTGGAGGACGTCGTCGTGCGCGCGCGCCACGCGCAGGTGTGGCTCTCCGAGGAGCGCGCCTTCGAGGGCGCGCGATTTCGCGTGGACCGGATCCCGGCCGGCCCGAACGAGCTCGTGGTGTTCGTA
>JAUHYN010000936.1 GCA_030426505.1 bacterium
AGAGCTGCAGGCCACCAACGAAGAGCTCATCGCGTCGAACGAGGAGCTGCAAGCCACGAACGAGGAGCTCAGCTCGGTCAACGAGGAGCTCTATACGGTCAACACGGAGTACCAGAGCACCATCGCGAAGCTCCACGACGCGAACGCGACGATGGAGCAGCTGTTCGAGGCGACGGGCGTCGCCACGATCTTCGTCGACCAGCGCCTGACGATCCAACGCCTCACGCCGAGCGCGAGCGCGATCGTCGACGCCGCGGAGCGCGACATCGGGCGCCCGCTGTCGTCGTTCCAGTCGAAGCTGGGCTGGGACACGATGATCACCTCGCTCGAACAGGTCATCGAAACCGGCGAACCGATCGCGCACGAAGCGACGAGCCGCGAAGGCGACCGGACGTGGTACGTGCGCGCGCACCGCTACGAGGCGTTCGACGGCACGAAGGGCGCCGTCGTCACCTTCACGGAGATCACGCAGCTCGCGCGCGCGCGATCGGAGCTCCGCCAGTCGCAACAGCGGCTCGAAGAGACGACCAACGCCCTCCCCGTCCTCATCAGCTACGTGAACCAGGACCGCGAGTACGAGTTCGTGAACAACACGTACGTCGACCTGTTCGATCTCCCGCGCGAGGAGATCGTCGGCAAGAAGATCTCGGACATCCTCGGCCTCAAGGCGTTCCAGGAGGCCGAGGCCCACTTCGACCGCGCGCTCTCCGGAGAGCCGGCGGAGTACGTGATCGAGCTCGACCTCCCGACCTACGACGAGCCCCGGTTCTTCCTCGTCACGCTCACTCCGGCGTTCGACGAGACGGGCGCGGTCCGCGGTGTCCACACGGTCGGGACCGACATCACCAACCGGCGCCGCATGGAGATCGAGCTCGAGGACGCGCGCTCCGCGGCCGCCGACGCCGCGCGCGCGAAGAGTGAGTTCCTCGCGAACATGAGCCACGAGATCCGCACGCCGATGACCGCGATCCTCGGCTACGCGGATCTGATCGCCGCCGAGAAACACTCGAGCGAGATCGTGCGACAGCACGTCGCGACGATTCAGCGGAACGGCCGCCACCTGATGGGCGTCATCGACGACGTCCTCGATCTCTCGCGCATCGAGCACGGCGCGGAGCTCGAAGCCGCAGTCCACGTCGCACCGGCGGAGATCGCCGCCGAAGTGTTCGAGCTCTTCAGGATGCGCGCGGACCAGAAGGGCATCCGCCTCGACCTCGAGTTCGCGCCGGTCCTCCCGGTCGAGATCCGGACGCAGCCGCAGCGCGTCCGTCAGATCCTGATCAACCTCGTCTCGAACGCGATCAAGTTCACGCGCGAAGGCAGCGTCCACGTGTCGCTCGAACTCGACAGCGACGACGACGGCAACCCTTCCGCGCTGCGCTTCCGCGTCTCGGACACCGGCATCGGGTTCCCGAGCGAGCGCGCGAAGGATCTGTTCGAGCCCTTCCGCCAGATCGACGGTTCCCACACGCGCTCGTTCGAGGGGGCCGGCCTCGGCCTCGCGATCAGCTCTCGCCTCGCGAAGCTGCTGGGCGGCTCGCTCTTCGCTTCGAGTGCGCCGGGTTCGGGGAGCACGTTCACGTTCCGGCTCCCGCTCGACGAAGGCCCGCACGAGCTCGCGCCGCCGTCGCTGCGCGAGGTCGTCCAGGACCCGCAGGGCGAGCGCATCACGCCGCTGTCCGGCTCGTTGCTCGTGGTCGACGACAGCCGCGACATCCGGAGCCTCCTCGCCGACATCCTCGAGCGCGCGGGCGCGGACGTGACCACCGCCGAGTCGGGGCCGGCGGCGCTCGCGCTCGTCGAGGCCGGGAACACGTACGACGTCATGCTGCTCGACGTGCAGATGCCGTTCATGGACGGCCTCGAGGTCGCGCGCCGCCTCCGCGCCAACGGCTACGAACACGCGATCGTCGCCGTCACCGCGCGCGCGCTGAAGTCGGACCGCGAGCAGTGCCTCGAGGCGGGCTGCAACGACTACTTGAGCAAGCCGGTCAAATCGAGCGAGCTCACCCGCCGCGTCTCCGCGCTGATCGATCTGGGCTACGGCCGATCGGGGCCGCGCGAAGACGGTCGCGGCGAGCCGCCGGAGCCGAAGGTGCCCGACGCCCCGACCAACGGCGACACGCGGCGCGTGCTCGTCGTCGAGGACGACGACGACACGGGCGAGCTGATCGTCATGCTCCTCGAGCAACGCGGGTTCGCCGCGAACCGCGTCGGGTCGATCGCGGCCGCGACCGACGCGTGGCGCAAGGACCACCCCGACGTCATCCTCTGCGACCTGGGCCTCGTCGACGGCGACGGCGGGACCCTCGCGAAGAACATCCGCGCGGACGGCGACGACACGACGCGACTGATCGCGGTCTCCGGTCGCCACGACGCCGAAGACGAGGTCGCGGAAGCCGGCTTCGACGCGTTCCTCCAGAAACCCGTTTCCGCCGATGCACTCGTCGCCGCCGTCGAGGAGAAGTCCGTTGAGTGAAGTGATCGTCCGTTACACCGTCGACGACGACGAAGTGATCCAGTCAACGGACGGGGACTGGTCCCTCGTCGAGACCGACGTCATCGGCACGAGCCTGTGGGACTACGTCCGGAGCGAGACGCTCCGCGACATCTACCGCGCGCTGTTCGCGCGCGCGCGCGGCGGCGAGGACGTCGCGTTCGAGTACCGCTGCGACTCGTTCACGCACCGCCGCTTCATGCGGATGCGCATCGCGAAGTCCGGCGAGGGGCTCACGTGCGAGAGCATCCTCCTCGACGCGATCCCGCGGGACGAGCCGCTCCCGATCGTCGCCGCGAGTCGCGGCCACAACCTCGTGACCCGGTGCAGCGTCTGCAACACGTACGGCGTCGGGCGCGACTGGGTCGACGTGATCGACGCCGTGACCGCGAGCCGCCTCCTCGCTGACGAGCGCCCCGTGCGGACCATCCACGGCGTGTGCCCCAGCTGTATCCAATCGCTCCGCGGCCTCACCGCCTGACCGCCCCGACGCGCGGCCGGACGCGAATCGATTGTCATTTTGTCACTCGGCGCCGACGGGCCTGCCAAGCTGTCATCACGCGCGTCCGCCCCGACCAAAAAGCCGACTGTAAGCGCACTTAAGCGCGTGGCACGCCGGCTGCTCTGCGTGGGGGACGGTGCTGGACGGCTATTTCAAGAACTACTTCTGGACGTTCCACCTCGTCGCGATTTTCCTCGCCGCGCTGCTCCTGGCGAAGACGGTCAACGCGTTCGTGGGGCGATCCCTTCAGGTTCCACCCGACAAGATCGCGTCTGCGGCCTCGTCGACGCCGGCCGTCCGGAAGGTCGAAGAAAAGGCCGCGATCGACTTCACGGCGTTCCTCGAGCGCAACGTCTTCAAGGCGGAGCGCGAGGACCTGACGCCGCCGCCCCCCGAGGAGACGGATCCCAAGGAGGAGACCGGCGGCGAGATCGATCCGAACAACTGCGTCGTCGCGTCGATGGGCGCGAACCTCCTCGCCACCGTTGTGTCGAACGTGCCCGAGAACTCGGTCGCGATGTTCCAGGACACCTCGAAGAACATCACCGTCGAAGTCCGCATCGGCGACAAGCTGCTCGACGAGGCGACCGTCCACGCGATCGAGTGGCGCACGGTGCTCGTGAACAAGGACGGGCGTTGTGAGGAGTTCTCGATGGAGGACGAGCCGAAGGCGACGCGCCGCGTGCCCGAGCCGACCACCGTCGCGCAGGTCGAATCGAAGGGCGACGACGAAGGGCTCGGGAAAGGCGTGAAGAAGGTCTCGGACACCGAGTACGAGATTCCCAAAGAAGAGATCGACAACGTCCTGTCGAACCTGAACAAGGTCGCGACGCAGGCGCGCATCGTCCCGAGCTTCCACAACGGGAAAGCCAACGGCTT
>JAUHYN010000937.1 GCA_030426505.1 bacterium
GATGAACAAGCAGGGTTACAACAACCTGATACTGCTGGTGTCCGCCAGCTACACCACAGTCACGACCCGGGGATTAGTCACAGAAGCGCTGGTTTTTCAGCATTCGGAAGGGTTGATTGCCCTGTCTGGTGGGGTAGGTGGGCATCTTTGGCAGCATGCCGTAGATGGCGATCAGGCGCTGTTAGCGCCACGCATTCAACGCTGGCAGGCTGAATTTGGTGACCGTTACTATCTAGAACTCACCCGTACTGGACGAACGGGGGAAGATGCTGCTAATGCCAGTTTGGTGACCATGGCGACTCAGCTCGGTGTGGCCGTGGTGGCAACCAACGACGTCTGTTTTGCTGTGCCAGAAGATTTTGAGGCCCATGAAACACGGGTTGCCATCCATGAAGGCATGACCCTGGATGACCCTCGTCGACAACGTAAATATAGCGAACAGCAATACCTGCGCAGCGAGGCGGAAATGGCGGCGCTGTTTGCTGATATACCCGTTGCACTGCAGAACTCGGTGGAAATTGCCAAACGTTGTTCGGTTGAAGTGCAGTTGGGTGAATACAAACTGCCGGATTATCCTATCCCTGAAGAACACACAGCCGCCAGCTTCCTGCAGCTGACCGCCATGCAGGGGTTGGATGAGCGCATCGAGACCCGCGGCTTGCGTGCCCCGGACGCCACCAGAGATGACTACGTCGCCCGGCTCGAGTTCGAACTCAACGTCATTAATGAGATGGGCTTTGCCGGTTATTTCCTGATTGTTATGGAATTTATTGCCTGGGCTAAAGCCAACTCCATACCTGTTGGGCCGGGACGAGGATCCGGCGCGCCATGCGTCCACGCGGATCGAGCACGAGCCACGAGCGCGCCCCACCACCGCCGATCGTCTCGACCCACACGGAGGTCGAGGCGCTGCTCCTGACCGAGGCGAACGACGCCGTGGTGCTCCAGGCGCCGATCATCGTGGGGCCCTACTCAAAGCCGTGGGTGGAGCGACCGATCGAGCAGTTCGGTTCGGGGTGGATCGTGGTGCCCAATCGCGGGCGGGGCTCGATGAACGCGGTCTTCGTGGAAGACGTCGCGCGCGCGCTCGTCGCCGCGGGGACGACACCGAGCCTGCACGGCGAGCGGATGCTCCTCAGCGGCTTCACGGTGCGTTGGGCCGAGTTCTACGAGCGGCTCGAGGCGATGTTCGGGCGCGAGCGCGTGACGTACGCGGAGTCGAAGAAGGACTACGGCCGCATCGTGCGCAGCGTCGCGCGGCGGGGCGTCGGCGATCTTCTGGCTGCGCTGTCGGACGAAGAGATCGTGATTCGGGCGGAGCGGATCCCGTACGTGGAAGAGACGTTCGACGCCGCGCGGCGACGCCTCCCGAAGCTCGTGCAGGCCTTCAAGCGCCAGCGCGCGGAAGAGAGCGAGCCTGCCGCGTTGCCCACGCCCGCCGTCGAGGTCGTGCGCAGCGCGCCCCCGCCGCGGACGCCACCCGATGACGCGCGCCTTCACCTCCCGGATCCCCACCAGCGCGCGTTGTTCGCCTCCGACGTCACGGTGTCTTCCGCGAAGGCGAAGGCGAAGATCGGCTACGCGCCCCGCTTCGACTTCGAGACCACGATGAAGATCCTCGAGGACTTCGCGCGGTGGGCGAACCTGATCTGAGATGACCGGCCGCGACGACAGAATCCACGTGCTGCACGTGGTCCGCACGCTCGGCGACGGCGGCGGGATGGAGAAGAACCTCTACCGCCTCGTGGTGGCGCTCAACGAGCGCGGCTTCCGCCACTCGATCCTGTTGATGAGTCACCGCACCGACATCATCGACTTCGGCGAACACGCGCCGCTGCATCGCATCACGGCGGAGTCGAAGGACCGCACCGTCCCGTTCCAGGTACGGCAACTCATCGCGCAGCTGCGCCCGAACGTCGTCCACGCGCGAAACTGGGCGGCGTGGCCCGACACCGCGCTCGCGCGGATCGCGTGTCGTCCGAGGCCGCCGCTGGTGTTCAGCTTCCACGGGTTGGAGTCGACGAAGGTGCCGCTCGAGCGGCGCTTGGCGTTCCAGGCGATGGCGAAGATCACGACCGAGATCTACTCGGTGAGCCACGCGGCGAAGGACTTCCTCGTCACCGAGTACGGGCTCCCGCGCGAGCGCATCGGCGTGTTGCACAACGGCGTCGACACTTCGCGCTTCGATCCGCCGCCGTTCGAGGCGAAGCCGGGGCGGCTCGTGATCGGCGGGATGGGCCGGCTCTACCACACGAACGTGAAGAACTTCCCGCTGCTGATCTCGTCGGCGGCGCGCGTGGTGAAGCAGGGGCTCGACGTCGAGGTGCGCATCGCGGGGCACGGGCCGGATCACGTGGCGCTCGGCGAGCTCGCGGAGCAGCTGGGCATTCGCGATCGCGTTCACTTCCTCGGGCACGTCGACGACGTCCCCGGCTTCCTCGCCGACGTCGACGTCTTCGTGCTGTCGAGCGACACCGAAGCGATGCCGAACGCGCTCCTCGAGGCGATGGCGATGGCGCGCCCGTGCGTGGCGACCGCGGTGGGCGGCGTGGTGGAGATCGTCGAGCCCGGCTACGGCGGGTCCGAGGTCGCGCTGATGGTGCCGAAGGGCGACGAGGTCGCGATGGGCGACGCAATCGCGGCGCTCGTCCGCGACCCGGAGCGCCGACGCGCGATCGGCGCGAACGCCCGCCTGCGCGCCGTCCACGACTTCTCGACGGAAGCGATGTTCGACCGGTACGAGCGGATGTACCGCGACGTCGCGCGGCCCTGACGCGAGGGCGGAACTTCTCCGCGCGAGGATCTGTCCGTCCTCGCATGGAACGAATCCGTCTCGCCGCCCTCCTCTGTCCGTTGGTCGCTGTCGCGTGTGTCGCGGAGCCGGAGCCGGAGGCGCCCGAGGTCGACCGGGCCGTCGCGACGATCGCCGCCGCCCCAAAGGTCGCCGACGCGTCGAAAGCGAGCGCCGCGCCGAGCGTCGGCGGCGAGGCGGCGGGCGCGGCGCGCGCGAAGGGCGAGGAGGCCAAGGTCGGTAAGTCCTCGGCCCTCGCGAAGCTCGCCCCCGCCAAGGACGCGAACGCGGGCGAGGCCTTCGGCGGCGTCTCCGCGAAGGCCGGCGGCAAGAAGAACGACGCGCTCGGCGGACTCGTCGGGAGCCAGATCGGCGACGCGAGCGGCGCGGGTGGCCTCGGTACGCGCGGCACGTCGGGGACCGGGCTCGGCACGGGCGGGCTCGGCATCGGGGTCGACACCGCCATGAGCGGCCCGAGGGGGAGCGGCCATGGGTACGGTGTTGGCGCAATCGGCACGCGCGGTACCGGCGCCGGCGGGGGCGGCTACGGCCGCGGCGCGGGCGGCATGGCGTCGATCGGCGCGCGCGGCACCGGACGCGGCACGGTCGTCGTGGGCGCGCCCGTTGCCCAGGCCGGCGTCCTCGGCGCGCTGCGCTCCGAGGGCGGCGATGCGATGTCCGGCGACTTCGGCGGCCGCAACGACAGCGCCGTCAATGCCCGCGTCACGACCCGCGACGACAAGCTCTCGACGTTCGCGGTGGACGTGGACACGGCGGCGTACTCGATCGCGCGCCGCACGCTCCGCTCCGGTCGACTCCCCACGGCGTCCCTCGTCCGCGTGGAGGAGACGATCAACTACTTCGCGTACGACTACGACCCGCCAACCGACGCGCCGTTCTCGATCCAGGTCGACGGCGCCCAGTCGCCGGTGGACGCGACGAAGCACTACCTGCGGGTCGGGCTCCAGGCGAAGGTCGTGAAGGACTCCGATCGCCTCCCCGCGAACCTCGTGTTCCTCGTCGACACGAGCTGCTCGATGACGTCGGGTGACAAGCTACGGCTCGCGACGGACGCGCTCA